>NZ_JBIMBV010000008.1:0-191618 GCF_048551735.1 Acinetobacter legionensis | reverse complement strand
CTTCAAAGTTAAGATGATGGTATGACAATTTTATATACTCCATAAACCCTTTAAATTAATTAGGTGGTTTATGTCGCACTTCAAGTTTTACTCTGCCAACCATACGGAATTACGTGGAGGAAATTGAAATGAGTAGCCCAAAATTATATGCCTTTTTTTGTGCTGAAGAATGTAAAAAAAATGAAGAGCTAATTTTAAAGATTGATAATAATCTTAAAACAATTTATGAAGTTTATTCGTATTTTTCAATTAATATATATAATAAATATAAATATATAAACTCAATACTACCTGAGAATAAATTATTTTTTGGTGCTAGTCCTGATGGTTTTTCAGATTGTTTAACTGAATTTTTAGATCAAAATGTAAATTTATTACGTATTGAAATAATAGATAAAGGTGCTGAAATTTCAGAAAATGAAATTTATGTATTCTTGCATGGTCTTTTAGCTAATATATTAAATCATGATTATGATTCAAAATTAAGGATTTTTGTTTCAAAAGAAATATTAAATATATATCTAAAAGAATCTAGGCGATTACTTGATTTAGATACACATCCAGATGATTTTGTTATTTATTAAATTTCTCCTCTTATGCTTTTTTAGTAAAATTTAGATGAATATATTCTGCTAAAGAAGCATATTTAAATTAAGAAAAATAATTTTATAAATATTAAATCTCTTGTATAAGTCAAAATTTGAGTAGACATGATCTTTGATTTATAAGGTATTGCATAAAGCCCAAATGATTTATATAGCTACTTTCGCAAGAGGTCTAGATAGTGAATCAAGAAAATTAAAAAATCAATATGGTGATAAAATTAAGATTGTATCTGGTAAAAGTGAATTGGAAAATATATTGAAAGGTAAATAATATGGGGAATTCTGCTTGGATTGTTGAAGAACAAAAAAATAATCAATATGATTTTTATTCAGAGATTTTAAATCTTAAGAAAATTTTTGCTGAGAATGGTATGGTATTGGATTTAGCAGATCTTGTTGCTAATGCTGAGGTTGTAAATATTAAGAGTGAAATTGAAATATATGTACATGGTGAAACATATATCGATGAAAATGGTGAAGAAAGTGTTGAAACTTTGGAAATTTTTTTACTAATCTAAGTATTGATAGTGATTTTTATAAGCGTCAGTTTTATATTCATGATATTAATTGGTGTATTGATAAAGCATTTAGAATAATTTTGAGCTATATGAGGTCGAAAAAAAATCAAAATCCATTGTTCTTTTCAGAATCAATAGTCGGTTTTTTAACACTAAGTGACTTAGAACGCTTATATGAATATTATGGTGGAAATTATATTAAAATTAAACCAGATATTTGGTGCGGTGTGGCTTGGGAGAAAATATTGGAAATGAGAAGGTCTTAATTTTTTATTTAATTAATAAAATTTTTTAATTGAGTATGTGATAGCTTGTTATTATCTTATTGTAAAATAAGAGTCAATAAAAATGACTCTATATCTAATAAAGATTAGCAGGCTCATATTTAGAGCTGGTATTTTAATAAGTCTTAACATTCGACCAAATAGAATTTAATGTTGGAAGATATATAAAATAGTGTAAATCCTAATTTTCAATAAGGCTAATTTTTAGTAAGTAATGTTTAATAATGGTGCTAATCGAAGAAGACTACAACGGATTGTAGAAGGTAGTGATGAATCAATGTGGTACTCACCGAATCATTATGGGCAAAGTCGACCTGATCCAAATAAAGCAATTTCACCTAGCAATAAACCTTATGGTAATACCTGGAGAAAATTAAAATGAGTGAATCCAAATTATATGCTTTTTTTTGCGCGGAACACTACGAAAAAAATATACCAATTATAGAAATTATGATCGATAAATCATTAAATTTTATTGGCGATATAACTGATTTTATTGGCCAACATGTTTATAAAGATTATCCTCATGATAATCCTATAATTTCAGGCTATAAATATTATTTTGGCGGTACAAGTCCTGATGCTTTTTTTGATTGCTTGACAGATTATTTAAATTTAAGAAATAAGAATGTTATGCTACGTTTAAATATATTAAGTAAAGGAAATGAAATAACAGATAAAGAACTATTTTTGTTTCTAGATACAATTGCAACTGCTATGCTTCATTATGAATATGATTCTAGATTGAATGTTTTTGTTTCAAAAGAAATATTAAATATATATTTAAGAGAATCAAAGCGATTACTTGATTTAGATACACATCCAGATGATTTTGTTATTTATTGATTTTTCTCCTTTCTATTTTTTTTTAGTAAGGTGGAGAGGATATATTATGTTGGAAAGAAATCTTTAAATAAAGGTAAGTAATTAATTGTGGAAATCATTTCTTATAGAGACTATGGTGAGATTGATACATCTATTATTGTTGATTTTTTGATCAAAAAGGGATTGGACTACCCAAAAGTTATATTAATTTATTGTCCAAATATAATGCTCTTAGACCACTAAAAGAGCATTTTTATTTTAAAGAGTATAATGGTGAAGTTGGAATAGCAGATATATCGTTTCATGGTTATGGTTATGGTTATGGTTATGGTTATGGTTATGAAAAAAAGGAAGTTTACGATCAGGAAGATTTCCTAATATTTCAGAACTCTATAAAGGAATCAAATGCAATTGAACGTAACCAACCTGATGAATATAGCTATGATAAAGTAATTGTATTTGGTAATACTGCTAGAGGTGATTATATAGCCTTTGATTATCGCAAAAACCCTGCGACTGATGATCCACTAGTGGTAATTATGTATCATGATGATTATGTAGAAGATGAAAATGGTGATAGTAAGATGCATGTTATAAAAGTAGCAGATACTTTTGATGAATTTTTAAATCTACTGCATGATTAGTAGGTATCGATAAAATAAAAGGGCTGTTATTCATGTGGACTGACCCTATAAGTTGGACACAACTTATAGGGTATTTTTATGAAATACGATTTAAAGTTTAAACAAGCAGTCATTGCTTATTATGCTCAAGGCCATTCTAGCTTATCAACAGCCAAGCATTTTTCGATTAGTGATAAGGATGTCTCTAAATGGTTGGCTCAATTCGACTTAGGTGGAATTGATGAAATAAAGTCAAAACAGAATAAGACAATTTATGCAGCTGAATTTAAATATAACGTATTAACAACTATGCAGGATGAGCGATTAAGTTTATCTAATACTTCTCTTCGTTTTGGTATTTCTTCCCCGAGTTTGATTAGTGTATGGCGTAAAATCTATCAAACCGATGGTATACTTGGACTAGAACCAAAGTCTAAAGGAAGAGTATCCATGTCTAAAAATAAATATATTGTTGATAAACCAGATCATGAAAAAACAACTGCTGAACTTCAACGTGAACTACTCTATTTACGCGCTGAGAATGCTTACTTAAAAAAGCTCGACGCCTTGCTGAATATTAATGCAATTATTATAGGAAAGTAAAATGAAAGTTTCTGATTTGATTTTTTTGAATATTGATTATTTAGAGAAAAAAGTAGAAGTGGAGGGATGGTTAACTATCTTAAATAATAATTTATTTTTTTTAGATGAGGTTTTGCAAATAAATTATAAAGATACGGTGAAATTAAAAATTTCAAATAGGGATATTATTTATATTCTTAATGAAAAAGTAATATTTCCTATAGGAGGTGAGTCTTTTTTATTTCATAGAGCTTCCATTATTGGTTATTTAAAAAAACTTGAAAATGAATTGGTGTTAAATGTTGAAAAAATTTTATTGGAAGAGGATAGTCCTAATGAAAAAAATAAAAAAATATTAATTCCAATTGAGATTAATTTAGAATCTATTGAAAAGGCAAAAAAAAATAACCCTAATTTATTACAGGAAAATCCATCACAGGACTGGTTGGATTGGTGTTAGTTAATTACTGAGGTTTAATGAATAGCAATTTAGACTGTTTACATCAATAAACTCTTCACACAATTTAACTCGATTTGCTCAAATTGACCAATGTTTCATGTAGATAAACCCAATAACATTGACCAGATTCAACTTTGATACAAGCCGTCGATATGCGTAATGTATCAGGTTCATGGCTTTGTTGATGTTCTTGGTATTGAATCCAGCAGTGGTTGTCTGCTTCAATTAAAGCACGCGTATTCAAGATTTTAATTTTTAACGCAGGTTTATTACCTACATTTTGGCTAAACAAGGCATTTATTTCGGGTAAACCAATGACATTGCCTTGCGTCGTAATCATTTTAAAATTTGGGTCAAAACTGGCTAAGAGTTGATTTAGGCTTTCTTTTGCATTTTGACCTGTAAATACGTTTTCAATCAAAATATGTAAATCGATGACATGTTGTAATGCATTGTCCATAGGATTAGACATGGGTTTTCTCCTTAAAAATGGAAATTAATGATAAAAGGCACAGCACAGCTGCAATCAAAAAAGTATGCTGATAACGTATTAAGTCATTTGCAGCAGGCAATAGACTAAAGATTGAAATAAGGGCAACTGTACCTAAACTAAAAGCGACTTGTCGATTAATGTTCCACAGCACACTGCCTTGTAATAAGTCTTGGCCGTTAAAATCGATGAGGGCACTGATTTGGGCAGTATTGGCACTTAGACCACCACCCATTCCCATCAGTAGATAAGCAACAATTAAGGTACTTAAATCATTGGCATTTGAAACCCAGAACAGCAGTGAAATTCCTAAACTATGTAGCGTAATACCGATTATAAAAAGCTGCTTTTTACCGAGATGACGATAGAGAAGCCCTCCACTGGTCATCGATACCAATGCACCTACTGCATAGAGCAGCATAAATAAGCCAGTCTGTTTTGCATTAAACCCAAGGTTACGTTGTAAATTAAAGATACTCAGTAAATTCACACCAGTAAAAATACCGGGTACTGCGTAATAAACGATAAATGCATTGCGTAAATTATAATTTTTTAACAATTGCAAATTAAGAATCGGATGAGCAGATCCTTTCGCGTATTTGAGGTAAATCAGAAGCATTGTGACGGAAAGTAGAAAGCTACTGATCGCGAGTACAACACTATGGTAATCGTTAAATAATGAGAAAGAGAGTAACAAACACAACAGGCTGACATTGACCATAAATAGTCCTAAAAAATCAGGTTTCCCAGACGTTTTAGCTTTATTTTCTTTGATCCATCGCCACGCTAAAAAAGCAGTGATCATGGTAAAGGGAATATTGGCAAAAAACACCCAACGCCAAGATAAAGCATCAATAATTATGCCGCCAATCGTTGGTGAAAAGGCTGGTGCAATTAATGCAATTGCCATGATCATTGTGGAGATACGTTGCCGTTCATGGTTTGGAAACAGTGCAAATACCAATGCTTGACCGACAGGGATTAATAATCCGCCAGCCACACCCTGAACAAATCTCCAAAAAATTAAACTATGGATTGATTCACTCATGCCAATCAACCAAACACTGACAGAAAAAAGCAGCATTGAATAACACAGCAATTTCCGATCACCCAATACGCTTGCTAACCATAAGCTCATGGGCATGATTAAAACCAAACCTAAAATATAAGCATTGCTTACCCATGCAACCATCGATGGGCTGACTGAGAAAGCTGTTGCTATATCAGGTAAGGCAATTGCAGACATGAAAATATTGATGCAATCAATAAAGAACCCAAGTAAAAACACTGTTGCTATTTTATAGCGATATGACATAGCGACCTCCAAGATGCAGGAGGGTACGATTCAGTCCTTTTATTGTCGATGCATGCGAAGTAAAATCATTGTTTAATAATTTCAAACAATCAGTGTGATTATGCAAAAAAACCTAAAACAGATTATAAGTTTTCTGCAAGTGGTTGATTCAGGATCATTTACCAAGGCAGCAGAGATTTTGGGTTTAAGTCGATCGATGGTGAGTATTGATATCAAGCATTTAGAACAGCATTTAAATGTAAGTTTGCTAATACGTAATACGCGTAATATCGCACTGACTGAAATAGGCAAAAGCTTTTATGAGGATTTCAAACACATTCAATTGCAAATCGAAGAAGCTTTTGAGCGCAGTCAAAACTTAGCCACAAGTATCACAGGGATATTACGTTTTTCATCGACCAATGAATTTGGGCGGAAATTCATCTTGCCTTTGCTGGGGGAGTTTTGCCACCAATATCCTCAATTACAACTACAATATTCTTTTAATTCCTCTTTAGATGATTTGGTCACTGAAAAATTAGATTTGGTCATTCGGTTAGGAAACTTAAAAGACTCATCCATGCGGACACGAAAAATTGCTGAATATCCGATTTATTTAGTTGCCAGCCCTGAATTTTTAAAACGTTATCCGATCAATAGTATTGCTGATTTAGCACATGTTCCTTGGATTGGTCATCGTTTATTGAATTGGCAGGATGCGCAATATGTTTTACAAAATGATCAAGGTGAAAAACATACATTGCCTTTTGTTAGAAGTCAGTATGAATCTAATTCGGCAGAAGCGATACATCAGATGACACTTGCTTCATTGGGTGTTGCGATATCTCCAGCTTGGTTGGTCGATGAAGATATTCAGCAAAATCGTTTAACTCGGGTGTTAGCTGATTTTGATTTACCTGTACAAAACGTCCAATTGCTTTATCCGAATACGGGAACCTTGCCTGCAAAAACCCGTGTCTTTATCGATTTTTTGGTGCAACGACTGTGTATTTAATCATGTCAAAATATATGTTGATATTGAGAATAGATAAAATGCATGGTCAATTGTTAGACTAGATTTCGCCAGATCAATTGTTTATATAAAACCAACAGGATATCATCAAAAAATATCACAACTCATCTGTATACATCTCAGTAAAATATAGCAAGATGAGCTTCGGTCTAAAAAGAATCTATAAAATGGTGTTGATGTTCTATGCGTGAGCCGTCCTCCTATCCGCCAGTTTCTGTGCCCATGAATCAGCAAGCATTGATTCAAAAAGGTGATATTGCACCGCAAACGCTGGTTGCCTGTGAGGAATGTGACACGCTCTATCATCGAATTCAGCTGACCCAAGGTGAACGTGCTTATTGTCTCTGTTGTGGTGCTGAGCTTTATCGGCAAAGCAAGCCATTTAGTGTTTTATTGGCAATGGTCACAACAGCGCTGATCGTATTTGTGATTGCCAATAGTTTTCCGATTGTTAAGGTGGAATTGCAGGGTAATGATTCCCAGACAACCCTACTGGGTGCTGCATGGGCGATGTTTCATGCCGGGCAAGGGCCGGTAGGTGTGCTGATTCTTATCACGACTTTCGTGGTGCCTCTATTGGATTTGTTACTGCTGTTCTATGTCCTTTCATCAGTTCATTTCTGTAAAGTTCGGCCTCGTTATTTAGTTGCAGCATTTCGTACCTTGTTTTTATTTAGAACATGGGGAATGGTTGAGGTATTTTTGATTGGGGTATTGGTTACCTTGGTTAAACTGGTCGGAATGGTTGTGGTGATTCCAGGCGTTGCATTATGGGGATTCTCCATACTGAGTGTATTACTGGTTTATATTGCCTCAGTAAAAGTCAAAGATCTTTGGGATGAGATCGACAGGAGACTTACATGAAAACTGAACCGTCTCAGGCTAATTTTTCAAAATACTCAGCGAATATAGACAGTAACAATTCGCTGCAATATCCAAGAGCCAAAGATTTGTCTTTGGTGCTTTGTCATTGCTGTGGAACGCTCAATAAAGAGGTTCCAGAGGCTGAAGCAAAACACGCTTCACATTGCTTGAAATGTCATAGTGTGCTGCATCAACGTAAACCAAAGAGCTTAGACAGAACCCTTGCTTTAGTGATTGCTGCGAGTATTTTGTATATTCCAGCCAATGTACTTCCGATGACCGTCACAGATTCTTTGTTAGGTAGTCAGCAAGATACGATCATGAGTGGTGTGATCTATTTTTGGCAGAATGGGGATTATTTGGTTTCTGCTGTTATTTTTATGGCCAGTATCTTTATTCCCATGTTAAAACTTTTGATTCTGTGTTTTCTGTTGATTGCAGTAAAAATGCAGTCTTCTAAACGTTTGCATTTTTCACCTGAGCATTGCTCAATGCTTTATCGGATCGTTGAGTTTATCGGTCGATGGTCGATGATTGATGTTTTTGTGGTGGCTTTATTGACCGCCCTGATTCAGATTCAATCACTGGCAACTATTCTTGCTGGGCCAGGCGCGGTTGCTTTTGGTGCAGTCGTGGTTTTAACCATGTTTGCTTCACTGAGTTTTGACCCGCGTATTATTTGGGATAATTATTCTGCTGCCCAGAATACGCGTAACAAGAACGGGCTTTCCCTGCAAGGCTCAGATGTGATTCACGTGGATCATCCTCCCTTGAATCATGATTTATCTAATTCCAGTCAATAAAACAATGATGGGTGTGTATGTCTGAAAATAAAACCAATAACGAAAGCTCAGATCATCAGGATCCTCATGCTGTAGATGAAACGCAGCAGATTTTACCTGAACCTGAGAAAAATAAAGGACGCTGGCGACCATCGTTGATCTGGCTGATTCCGTTTATTGCATTGCTGATCGGTCTGTCGTTGGCAGTCAAAGCGGTATTAGATACTGGTCCGACCATTAATGTTGCTTTTAGAACCGCTGAAGGGTTGGTTGCAGGTAAGACAACCGTTCGCTTTAAACAAGTGGATATCGGTCTTGTTCGCCAAATTGATCTTGCTGATGATCATTCACATGTTATTGCCAAAATTGAACTACGTAAGGATGCCAGTAATTTTGCTGCAAAAGATTCACGATTCTGGGTGGTTCGTCCTCGCATTGGTGCCAGTGGTGTTTCAGGAATTGATACCTTATTGTCGGGTGCTTATATTGAGGTTGATGGCGGTAAGGCTGAACAAAAACAGGATGAATTCACTGGCTTAGAAGTTCCTCCAGTCATTTCATCAGATGTACCGGGGAAAATCTTTTTCCTCAAAGCCAATAATTTAGGTTCACTGGATATTGGCTCTCCTATTTATTATCGTCAGATCAATGTGGGTCAAATTACTGCTTATCAATTGGCCAAAGATGGAAAGAGTGTTGAGCTACAGACCTTTATTCAAGCACCTTATGATAAGTTCGTGACAACCGATGCACGTTTCTGGCAGGCCAGTGGTGTCGATGTCAGCTTAAGTGCATCAGGATTTAAGCTAGATACCCAGTCTTTAGTGAGTATTATCGCAGGCGGTATTGCATTCGGTTATCCTGAGAATTCACATGCTGCTGTTGCTTCGGATCAAAGCCGTTTTAATTTATGGGATTCTCGTACTGAAGCATTGAAAGAGCCTGATGGAAATCCTCATCGCATTATTATGTATTTTGATCAGTCTCTACGTGGTTTGTCAGCAGGTGCACCGATTGACTTTATGGGAATTGAAATTGGTAATATACAGTCAATTAATGCTGAATTTGATGCAAATTACACTCAGATTCGTATGCGGGCTGAGGGGGTGATTTATCCATCTCGTTTAGCCAACGGTAAAGAGCTAGACCCTGATGGTGAAATTTTTAAACGCTTCATCGAAAGAGGCTGGCGTGCTCAAATGCGTACAGGAAATTTACTCACAGGGCAGAACTATATTGCCTTTGATCTATTCCCTAAAGCAAAACCAGCAAACTTAATCATCCGATCAAATGGTGTGATTGAGGTTCCAACCACACCAACCGAGTTGAAGGGATTACAAGCACAAGTATCGCAAATTGCAGATAAATTGAATAAATTCCCATTGGTAGAAATTGGGCAGGATGTACGTAAAACCCTCAATAATATGAACTCAGCGATTAGCTCAACAGATAAATTAGTGAAGCAGTTAGATGGTAAAGTTGCACCAGGACTACAAGCGACTTTGGATGATGTACGTAAAACCATGCGCTCTACTGAAACTATTTTGTCGAGTGACGCGCCAATGCAACAGGATGTTCGCCGTGCTTTACAGCAAATGACACGTGCTGCCGCATCTTTACAGTTAATGGCAGACTATATTGAACAACACCCTGAATCACTCATTCGTGGGAAAACGCCTGAGGTTAAAAATGGTAAATAAAAAAAATAGTCCACATTTTATGTCCTATTTACCGCAGTCTAGTCGAGCAGGTTGTGGACTGCTACTGGCCATTGTAGGTTTAATTGGCTGTTCCAGTTCGCCTACTCCAAATTACTATACCTTGACCCCAACAGTTAAACCCTTGGTGAGTTCAAATGTACGGGTAATTGAAGTACTGCCAGTGGGATTGCCAGACCGTTTAAACAGGGCACCCTTAGTCTTACAGGACAGCAGTGGTAAATCTAATGTATTGGATAATGAACGCTGGACGTCCACTTTGGCCGCTGAGTTACGTGATGGGTTGTCTGCAGGCTTACAACAGAAATTAGGTGCTGTAGATCGTTATAGTAGTGGTATGACTGGTGGTAAAGTGTCATACCGTGTTGCAACCGACTTTTCTCGGTTTGATATTATCGAACACTCCAACACACGTTCGTTAATGGGAGCGATGAATCGGGATATTGAGGTGGCGGTTGCTTGGATTATTAAACGTGATGATCCAGCCCGCCCCTTAAATCAGCCAACAGCAACACACAATGCTGTGTTGCCCAACCGACAACTCAGTTGTCGAATGGCATTTACCGACGCAGTTGGTGCAGATGGCAACAAAATTGTTGATATAGTCAGTGTTTCACGGCAGTCATTGAGTAAGGTGGTTGAAGCGATTGCCGCTTCTGTAGTTGCAACAGAAGCCAATAAAGCTGTGGTGATGGAAGGGGTGACCTGTTCCTAAGCAAGCACTAAAAAAAGCACCCCAGTTTTAAATAAAATCTGAGGTGCTGTTAAATTTGATTCAGTGTTAACAATCTAAAAAATTGAATATTTACAATTGCTTAAATATTAAACCATCGCTGGATCACTGACAGAATCTGCTCCTGTTTCAACGCGTCCTGCAAAGCGTCGATAAAACTTAGTATCCTGAGTACAAGTTACTGCAAAATCATACCATTGCCATGTATCTTTCAGTTCCCAATGTCGTGTTGATGTTTGACCTGCTTTTACAGTGATTTTTAACGCTGCGTCACTACGATAGACGACTGGATTAATGACCAGTTCAACATCTTTTGTGCCCGTATTGGTCAGGTCTAAATAAACATTACCATTGGCAATATCATAACACACACGAATTTCAGGATTGATTTGCAGGGTTTGATTACGATTTAAATCACCTTTGAAATGGCGATGAAAACCATTCGGTCCCATTACCCAAAGATCATACAAACCTTGATTATCCTTTTTCACATTCCAAACATCATCCAGTGTTTTACCCGCTTCTACAATGTAACGACGTGGGACACGGCTGAGATTTAACTTGTCATAGACATGAAAAACTGCGCCTTGAGTCCCTGTATTTGAGAACATGAGTTTAACTGTTCCATCATTTTGACAACGTGCACTGGTGTGTAATTCATAAGGCAATGCTTTAGACGGGCGAATACCACTGGCTTGAATTGGAAGTTGTAAATTGGTTGGAATCGGAACATTGGGCAGCTTTTGTTGAGCTGAACGAAGTTGATCTGCTTGCTCACGGGTTTGTTTACCTGTTAATTCTGGCAGAACATCTTCATTTGGGGTTTTAAAATTAAATGCTGAGGTTAAATCACCACAAATGGCACGACGATAAGGGCTGATATTCGTTTCTTTTACCCCAAAGCGTTGTTCTAAAAACATTAATACGGACGTATGATCAAACACTTGAGAGTTAACCACACCACCACGACTCCACGGTGAAATTACAAAGAGTGGTACTCGTGGGCCCGGTCCATAAACACCATTGTCTTTTTTAGGCTGGCTGTTGCTTCCTAGTGGCGCATCATGTAGATAATATTCATACTGCATATCAGCTTGGCTAAGTGTGGATTTACCTGCATACGTATTGTCTGCTTGTAAGGTCGGTGCTGATGGAGACGGAACATGGTCAAAATAACCATCATTTTCATCAAAATTGATCAAGAAAACGGTTTTACTCCAAACCTCTGGCACTGCTGTTAAAGCATCTAAGATTTCTTGAATAAACCAAGAACCTTGTACTGGGCTTGATGGACCTGGATGTTCACAATAGATGGATGGTGCATTGATCCAAGACACTTGGGGAAGTTTGCCTGTTTTGATATCATTTTTAAAAGCATCTAAAAACTCTTCGGGTTTATTGCCGGGCAGAGTGTTTGCGATACCTTTATACAGTGGATTTTTAGCATTATCGGTTGTGGCATCATAAGCTTTATAAGGTAACGGTTGCGCTGCTTTATTGTATGGGCTATTCGGCGCACCACCACTTGAAACTGGGTAACCTGAGGCAATATTGGCTTTTTTAAAGGTACGGAATGCACCGAGCATGTTATCACCCCATTCATCCGGCATATTTTGATAGCAAATCCAGTTAACACCTGCCTCTTCTAAACGTTCAGCATAGGTTTTCCAAGTGTAGCCGACATCAACGTTTTTGGGATCACCATCAATCCAATCCCATTCATTATTCACAAACGCAGTACTGGTCGGTACTGCACCATTGGTGCCCGTTAAATGAAATGAACGATTGGCATCTGTACCCGTGTGCATTGAACAGTGATACGCATCGCAAATGGTAAAAGCATTGGCTAAAGCAAACTGATAAGGGATTTCCTGCTCTTTAAAATAACCCATTGCATAATCAGTTTTATGGGTGGGCCAGTTTGACATACGGCCGTTGTCCCATGCTTTTTGGCTATCCACCCAAGTATGATTTGTACCGGGTGCACGTTGTGCATTATTACTCGATCCATCTAAATGAAAAGGTGTTAATAAAGCACCATTACTTCGTTGTTGTTGCCATACAGTACGATCATTTTGCAAAGGAATGGTTAAGCGGTCGGCAAAACCACGAACGCCTTTTAGTGTACCAAAATAATGGTCAAATGAACGGTTTTCCTGCATCAGGATAACCACATGTTCGACATCCTGAATGGTTCCTGTTTTATTATTTGCAGGAATAGCCAATGCTTTTTGAATGCTGGCTGGAAATGTAGATAAGGCAGCAGCACCAAAACTTGTTTTAAGTGTATTTGCTAAAAATTGACGACGATTAATCACAATATTTCCCTTTGGTATTTTTATGTTTATGGTGCGCAACGCATTAATGGTTTTTTAGATCCATCAGGCTGTGTGGTGGTCTTATCATCATTTGAATCATTACAAGCTGTGAGTGCTAGTAAAATGGGGAAAATATAAATGTACGATAGCCATTGTTTTGATTTTCTTAACATGTGTTTCATCCATTATAAAGATGCCCACACATTAGACAGCGCTTGTGACAGCAAGGTGTCACCTTTATGACAAATCATTGACATGGCAATAGCGTTAGAAATCGAGACAGAAATCCAGATAGAAATAGAAAATAAAATTGGAAAAGCTTAATCGGTTTTGATGGAGAGGTTAGAGGGGAATGTTTAATTTTAATTTGAACTGTTGTTGAAATCTAGATATCAATTCAGTATTTTTATTTTAAGTGGTTAATTTTATTGTTTATATTTTATGGGGTGCGTAATCATGCATCTGGTCAAAAAGTGATGGATGAAAACAGTTTTTAAGTTTTTTTACTTAGATCGATTGTCTTTATAGGAACAGGTCTGTCATTTAAGGACAACCTGAAGCTTTAACGTATTCACATCATTGACAAGATCAACATGGATCATTATTTTAACTTATCAAGTTCTTTTTTAGAACTTGTTATTTTAAGATAAATTCTTGAGGTGAACCATGTCTATATCAGCGGTGAAAGAAAAATCAAAGCAAAAAACACCTGCATCATTTCCAGTACGTCGTATGGATTATGAATTTCAGGATATGCCCAAGTATTGGTGTAATGACGAACCAACCTTTACCCATTACTTCACAGGTTTATCGACGCTTTTTCCTGAAGGTGAGTCGTACTTTGTCCGTTCAGTGCGCGCTTTGCGTGAAAAAATTAAAAACAATCCACAATTAGATCGTGATATTGGTGCCTTTATTGGACAAGAAGCCATGCACTCTAAAGAACATCATGCTTTTCATGTTAGTGCACAACAATATGGTTTAGATCCTGAATCTTTAGAAAAAGTCACAGGAATCATATTAAAAGCGATTGAACGCACTTTCCCTAAGAAATGGAATCTCTTGGTGACTGTGGGTCTAGAACATTACACCGCAGTTTTGGTGGTAGAAATGATGAAAAATGTCAATGAGTTAATGACCGATACTACCATTCGTAATTTATGGTTATGGCACAGTGTAGAAGAAACTGAACATAAGGCCGTGGCTTATGACATGTATGAATATTTATATGGCAAGGGCTTAGATGCCTACATTCCTCGCGTAGCGATTTTTACATTTAGTCTTGTGCTGATCACGCTATTTTCTAATGTATATCAAGTGGTGTTGATGTCGAGAGATAAACAATTATTAAACTTTAAGTCTTGGACTAAGTTTGCTGGGTTTACAGTGCAAGCCTATCGTAAGCTGGTACCGCAATTTTTCTCTTATTATCAGTTTGATTTTCATCCGAATGATACCGATGAATCTGAAATTGTTGCACAAACTAAAGTAAAAATTGGTTTATCCCCTGAACAATCAACATTTATTCAATAAATATTTATCAAAATAGGAAATAGTGATGAACCCACTCAATATGACGGGTCTGGAAATTATGCAAGCATTCCAAAAAGGACTGGTGCCAGCGCCTGGTATTGCAAAAACTATGGGAATGGAGGAAGTAGGAGACGTTGAATACGGTCGCATTGTATTTATCGCAATTGCGGATGAACGTCATAGCAATCCATTGGGTGGGGTACATGGTGGTTTTGCCGCAACTGTACTTGATTCGGCTACAGGTTGTGCCACCCATACAGTATTAGCTGCGGGTGAAGGTTATGGAACCACAGACCTGGCGATAAAAATGTGCCGGCCGATGCCGTTTAATAAAAAGCTGATTGCAGAAGGAAAAGTGATTAACGTGGGGAAAAATTTAGTTATATCTGAAGGTTATCTTCGAGATGAAGATGGAAAATTGTATGCACATGCCACAGCAACCAATATGATCATCCGTCGTTGAAAGACTCTGTTTCTGTATCATGGATTTGAACCAGAATTTTTGGATCATGGCTTTTAATTCAGGTTTTTTGATTTATCGCCTTTGAATCAGGTCTGTGATGTATTAAGCGTTGATCCTGTGATGTCGCTCTTCAAATGTCAATCGACCCAAAGTTAAGCTGAGAATATAAAATGAATCCAGTTGTATTACATCAATGGGAAATTTCACCGTTTTGCCAAAAAGTTGCCAGAATGTTGCAATTTAAAGGGATTGCTTATCGGACTGTGGATTATAACGGTGTACTGGGTGCAAAGGTGCCAATGCTCAGTAAAGCAGGCAAGGTTCCGGTACTAGATATTGATGGTCAACGTATTCAGGACAGTACACGTATTGCGCGTTATCTAGATGAGGCTTACCCAGCTTTACCACGGTTATATCCTATTGATCCCTTACAAAAGGCTTATGTTGAACTTTGGGAAGATTGGTCAGACGAGTTGTTATATTTCTATGAAATGCACTTTCGTGTGAATGATGCTGATGCCTTAGATTATGCGGTTGAAATGAGTGCAAAAGGTCGCCCCAAACATGAAATATATTTGTTGAAACCTTTGCTCAAAGCAACATTAAACCTGCAACTTAAAATGCAGGGTACAGGTCGCATGACCAAGCAGGATATTGAGGCAGAATTTCTTCGTCATTTAGAACGTATCGAATTGGTATTGGCTCAAACAGGATGGTTGGTTGGCGAGGTTAAAACACTGGCTGATATTGCGGTTGGTTCGCAGCTTTTAGAGATTGTCCGCACAAGTAAGATTTGGGGCGCTAAAATTAAAGCTTATCCTTCTATTGCTCAATGGATTGACTTGCTATGAACAAGCAGAATGCAACATCTCAAAATATAGCAACACTACCATGTGTGGTTGTTATGGGCGTAGGGGCTGAACAAGGAATTGGGGCAGCAGTTTGTCACCGTTTTGCTCAAGAAAAATTAAAAGTACATGTTGTGGGGCGTACTTTAGTGAAAGTGCAAGCCGTAGCTGATTCAATCAATGCGCAGGGTGGGCATGCCGTAGCACATGCTTTGGATGCTGAAAATGAACAACAAGTACAGGCTTTTTTTGCAAAGAGGAATGCGCAAAAGGAGCATCTCGTCGCTGTTATTCATAATGTAGGAGGCAATATTCCCTCAATTTTTTTAAAGACTTCTCTTCAGTTTTTTACTCAAATGTGGCGTTCTACTTTTTTATCGGCTTTTTTAGTGTCACAACAGTCCTTAAAAATCTTTGAACAACAGCAATATGGCACGTTGATTTTTACTGGAGCAAGTGCATCTCTTCGTGGTAAACCTTTTTTTGCGGCATTTACTATGGGCAAATCCGCATTACGCACCTATGCACTGCATCTCGCCCAGATATATAAGCCTCAAAATATCCATGTTGCACATATTATTGTTGATGGCATGGTCAATGGTGATCGGGTCAATAAGGCTGTATTAGGTTTAGGACGCTTACTGAGACTAACACGAGGCACAGGTGGATTAAATATCGAAGCGATTGCTGAGAATTATTGGATGCTTTATCAACAAAATCGTGATTTATGGACCCATGAACTGGATTTACGTCCTTATCAGGAGAAATTCTAATATGTACAATTTAATTCCTCCATTGCTGAGAAAAAAATCCAAACTACAGGGCTGTATTGTTGTTATTGGCAATGAAACCCACTCGCTCAGCCAGCTTTTTGTGGATCAAGCACATAACAGGGCAATGCCTGTATATCAAGTTCAGCATGATCCTATGCAAACCAATCTAAAGATTGAGCAACAAGATTCAGGTCTAAAGCGGGTTCGTTTGAATCTGATCAATCCGACTGCTTTAAAAAACTTAGTGGGCTATATTCAACGCACAGGGCATTCAGTTGAACTGTGTATTTTCCAAGCTGATTTTTCAAAATCATTGTCGAATTCCGATGCTTCAGCCCAACAGATCGAACAACTTTGGCAAAACACTGGTTTGGCTGCGGTAAATATTTCCCAAGCGATCATTCGACAAATGCTGATTAAGTCACAAGGAACTTTGATCTTTCTAGGAACACAGCCCAACCTGATCGCTGAAAATAATGGCTTAACTCAGAGTATGTTTGCCAGTATTAGGGCATTGGCACAATCTTTGGCAAGAGAGTTTCATCCTAAAGGTATCCATATCACTTATTGTATGTTGGAAAGTTGGGATAGTCAGAATGTTGCCTTGATGGATTCGGTTAAAAATATGTGTTGGCATCTTTATCACCAACCTGATTCAACTTGGAGTCAGGAATTGAGTGTTGGTGTATAAATGCTATGGGGATTAATGCGAGAGCGCGCTAGTTAATCATATCCATCCCAAGCAGCGTGATTCAAACTTCAAAGCAATCGATTATCCTGAAACAATCGTACAATCCATTCGATAAAAACTTTTTGTCGTGGTGAAACCAGTGTTTTTGATGGATAAAGTAAAGAAATAGGCAGGGATGGAACAGGATATTCAGTTAAAATTTGACAAAGTGTGCCTTGTTCTAGCTCAGATAAATAACCATAACGTGGTGCTTGGATGATCCCAAAATGCTGTTTGGCTGCTGCTGCATAGGTATTTGCACCATTGACTTGAATCTTCAACGGCAACTCAAAAACCTGTGTTTTCTTGCCTGTCAGAAACTCAAGCGGCAGTGGCTTTTGTCGAGCAGATGAATAAAATCCGACCATAAAATGTGCTTGCAGATCTTCTAAGCGTTGTGGTGTGCCATATTTTTCTAAGTATTTTGGACTGGCTAAAGTCACTTGTTGAATATCGCCCAGATGCCTGACAATTAACTCACTGTTATTGAGCTGACCTATACGAATCACACAATCAATGCCTTCTTTAATCAGATCTACATAACGGTCGCTTTCGGTGAGTTGCAACTGTATCTGTGGAAACTCTGTTAAAAAATCATCTAATTTTGGCAGAATAAAATACGCAGCAAAAATACCATGAACTGCGATTTTTAAAGGCCCTTGAGGTTTTGCATCAAGAAAATCATGATCAGACTCATTGATATAACCTAAGATATATTTGCAACGCTCATAATAAATATGGCCTTCATCTGTTGCTTTTACCTGACGAGTTGTACGCAACAATAAGCGCGTATTGAGTTGGAATTCTAATTGTTTAATTGCATCAGTCAGCGTTGAGCGTGGCAGGTTTAAGATCTGTGCAGCTTTGGTAAAACTTTGTTGTTCTACCACATTGACGAAAGCAGACATTGCATTGAGTTTATCCATACGCCATTCCAATTGTTCGATTTATTCGGATAAAGATGTCAGATTTAACTAGATTATCTGGTTTTATCTGAACAGTATCATAGACGCGATTAGAGGTATATTTTATTCCATGAGGTCATCACCATGCATACAACAGATCAAACACAGCAAGAAAAAGTGATTTTAATTACAGGCGCTTCTCGCGGAATTGGTGCATTTACTGCCAGCTTATTGGCACAGCAAGGCCATAAAATCATTATTAATTATGCCAGTAATGATAAAGAGGCGGAGCATGTTTTGAGTAGTATTCAAGCGTTAGGCGGAACAGCGAGTTTATTTAAAGCCAACATCAGCCATTCTAATGAAGTGATTGCATTATTTGATTATGCAATTCAAACCTATGGTCGATTGGACGTGCTGATTAACAATGCAGGGATTTTGAAATTAAGTAAGATTGAACAATTAGACGATGAAAGTATTGATCAAGTTTTAGCAATTAATATTAAAGGCCCTTTATATACCATGCGTGAAGCTGCTAAGCGACTGCAAAAGGGCGGTAAAATTATTAATTTATCTAGCAGTGTGGTGGGGATGAAGCTCGAAACTTATGGTGTTTATACTGCATCAAAAGCTGCCATAGAATCCTTAACGGCTATTTTAGCCAAAGAGTTAAGAGGAAAAAATATTACGGTAAATGCAATTGCACCTGGGCCTACGGCAACTGAACTTTTCCTTGAAGGCAAAAGTGATGCATTGATTGCTCAGTTAAGTAAAGCTGCACCTTTAGAGCGTTTAGGCACTGTAGAAGATATTGCCGCAGTGCTGGATTTCGCCGTAAATGAGGCGAGTAATTGGGTCAATGCCCAAGTCCTTCGAGTCAATGGTGGGATCGTTTAATTCCATAGGGCAAATCCGGACCCAAGTCTTTAATGGGGGGCGATAGAGGATAATCACTTTATTTATCTGCTATCGCCCCAGATTCTGATGAGATCAAGGTCTGTGAGAATCAAGGCTATACAAATTATTTTTTATAGGCTTTCGCTTGGGTTAAATATTTTTCCATTTCTTCATCTGGAACCATTCCTCCTCCAGTCCCCCAGACAATATGATTGGCATTTTCCAATTGCTGTTGGCTAAAGTGATGTAGCGCGGCATAGTCTTGATGTTGATTGGTCAAAATTGGTCCAAGCATACCCGCCAACGCAGAAGGTTCTAATTTAAGCTGTTCTGCATCATTGAGCATGCCCAAGAGTACATACATGGTTTCATCCGTTAATGTATAAAAACCGTCTAATAACCTTTGCATGGCTCGACCCACAAAGCCAGATGCTCGCCCAACAGCGAGACCATCAGCAGCAGTGATATTGTCTATACCCAGATCTTGAACTGAAATTTTATCATGTAAACCTGTTGCAACACCGAGTAACATACATGGTGAATGGGTCGGCTCGGCAAAAATACAATGTACATGATCACCAAAGGCCATTTTTAAGCCAAATGCAACGCCACCGGGGCCTCCGCCAACACCACAAGGTAAATAAACAAATAAAGGATGTTGTTGATCAACCAAAATATTTTTTTGTTCTAATTGCTGTTTTAAACGTTGCCCAGCAACTGCATAACCTAAGAATAAGGTTTGTGAGTTTTCATCATCGATAAAAAAACAGTTTGGATTTTCTAATGCTGCTTTTCGGCCCTGTTCCACGGCAACACCATAATCTTCAGCATATTCAACTACTGTGACATTGTGCGCACGTAACTTATCTTTTTTCCATTGACGTGCATCTGCTGACATATGCACAGTCACATCAAAGCCTAATTTTGCACTCATGATGCCAATAGAAAGGCCTAGATTTCCAGTAGAACCGACCGCAATACTGTATTGACTAAAAAACTGTTTAAACTCTGGACTATTCAGTTTTGCATAATCATCTTCAATGTTTAGGCGTTGTGCTTGAATCGCAAGCTTTTCAGCATGACAAAGCACCTCATAGATGCCACCACGGGCTTTGATTGAACCCGATATTGGAAGATGACTGTCTTTTTTAAGCCATAATTGACCATGGATCGCTTGCCCAAAATGCTGTTCCAACTGTTGCTGCATTTGAGGAATAGCTGCCAGTTCGGATTCTATAATACCTTGGGATACTACTGTTTCTGGAAAAGCTTTCATCAAATAGGGTGCAAAGCGTGTCAAACGTGCACTGGCATCATCAATATCTTTTTGCTTCAACCCGACATAGGGCAGCCCTTCTACCAGTGAGGTAAAATTGGGATTAAACCATGCCACTTCTTTGAGTGCGATAAGGTCTTTAACAATCGGGTATTGGGCAATCAGCTGATGAATCTGTTGAGCGTTCATAAAATACTCCTAAAGGCTTAAATAAAATGAGAAAGCAGGAAGGTGCAGCCCAATGCGGTGAGCGAGGCAAGAAAAGTTGCAGAGGTATAGTATTTAAAGGTTTCGTTTAATGTAGCACCACAGTATTGTTTGACTAACCAAAATAAAGAGTCTGTCACAATGGTAAAACCGATGGCACCTGAACCAATCGCAATCGCCATGATCTCGGGACTAATATTAGGGTAGAGCGTTAACATCGGTGCAACGATAGCGGTTGCACCCATCATTGCAACAGTGGCAGAGCCTACAGCTGCATGTAAAATCAGAGCAACCAACCACGCAAGTAAAATTGGATGCATATGCAAGTGGGAAAGCGTGACTGCCATTGAGTCAGCTAAACCACTGGCTTTTAAAATACTGTTAAATGCACCGCCAGCCCCAATGATGAATAGGATGTTGGCAATTGAAGAAAAAGAGTCTTCGGTGGCTTTTAATAAACTTCCCATCTGCATATTACGGCGTAGACCGAGGGTGTAGTAAGCAACAAATACCGCAATAAACATCGCGGTGATCGGATTGCCGATAAAGCCTAAAATGTGTGAAAGCTGAGTGGATGTATGATTATTTAATTCAGCCACTGTTTTGATTAACATTAACCCGATTGGAAGAAATACCGTAAATAAGGTGATTTTTAAAGAAGGTAAGTTGTGTTCTTCTTTTAAGGTAAGCTTTGAAAATTCGACAGGTACGGCTTTAAACGGTAAACGTTGACCAACTAATTTTAAAAACAATGGGCCACCAACCAGTGCAGCGGCTAAACCCACCATTAAGCCAAAAATAATCACGGTACCGACATCAGCCCCTAGTTTATTGGTGACATAAAGTGCGGCAGGGTGAGGCGGTACCACACAATGTACAGCCATTAATGCGGTGCATAATGGAATCGCCAATTTAAACAAAGAGGTTTTGGTATGCTGCGCTATAGAAAAAGCCAAAGGAATTAATAAAACTACACCAACTTCTACAAATAAAGTGATACCACAAAATAGCCCAATCAGCACCATGACCACATCACTGGATATCCAGTGACATCGTTGCAAAGACAGGGCGATACGTTCAGCAGCACCAGAGATTTCCATCATTTTGCCGAGAATAGTACCCAGTGCAATGACTGTGGCAAGGAAACCCAAGGTGCTTCCGATCCCATTTTCAATTGCATTGACCATATCCAGTAATGGCATTTTCATTGCTACACCGACAAAGAAACTTGCCAGAAGTAAAGCTAAAAAGGGATGCAGTTTAAATTTTAAAATAGTGAAAATAATTAACCCGATACTGGTTAATAATATACCGACATCCACGAAATTGGTTTCCATACCATATATCTCTGTGACAAAAGTTGTTCTTGGTCTATTGAAGTTAAACCAGAGAAATCCGTCAAACGATGATATTTGATCTACGGGTTAAAATAATTCACTTGAAAAATAAATCCTAAATAAATTTTGATTTTTAAATGATTTATACGTTATTTATATGGGCATAGGACAGCAAGAAGCATGTGATCAATCATTTTGTTTCAGCAAAAAGGAAAAACGCATGACCACCGCACATAAAAATCTAACTGGTTTTCAGCTCTCAAAACTGTATACATTTGAAGTTGCGGCAAGACATGAGTCTTTTGCACTCGCCGCTGAAGAACTGTCTTTAACCCCAAGTGCGGTAAGTCACCAAATTAATTTGTTAGAAAAAGAACTTAATATCAAACTGTTTTTACGTTTGCATCGTAAAGTAAAGTTAACCACTGAGGGACAGCGGATTTTAGCTGCTTTACAATTTTCATTAGACTCGTTAAATGTTGAAATTAAGGCACTGCAAAATCAGCAACTTGTCGGCTCACTCACGATTTATGCGAGACCATCGATTGCTCAGTGTTGGTTAGTGCCCCAATTGCCTGATTTCATCCAACGCTATCCATTGATCCAACTTTCAGTTTTAACGGGCAATGAGGATGTAAATTTTCAACGTAGCGGAATTGATATTGCGCTTTATTTTGACAATCAACCGTCTTTTCAGTTGAATTATCAGTATTTAATGGACGAATATATTATCCCCGTATGTAGTCCGGCATATGCTGAAAAATTTAACCTCTACGATCATCTAGACAACTTAAAAAACTGCACATTGCTGCATGACTGCCAAGCATGGAGTAACGGCACAGGCGCAGATGAATGGAACAGTTGGACGCAGCACTTTAATGTAAATATGGATCATTCTTCAGAGATGAGTTTTGACCGATCTGATCTGGCTTTAATAGCTGCTAAAAATCACTTGGGTATTACCATGGGGCGTAAAAAGCTCGTAGAAAAAGACTTAGAAAGTGGTGAGTTGGTAATGCCATTTAAAAATATGTATTTAAAATGCGATCAGCATTACTATATTACGTCATTGAAAAATAATGAATTACCTAAAGTTAAAGCATTTAGTGACTGGATAAAAGCACGAGCAAACTCAGAGATTGGGTATCAATGAAAAAGCTTTGAATAAAAATAACAAAATCAATTTTACGCTAAAACGTAAAAATTAATTTTTTGCCGTTAGAACTTTTATAAGACTTGATTATTATGGTTAATATTTGAGTGTTTATATTTTAATAACGCTAATCTAAATAAAAAATTGAACAAAGCTAAATATAACGAGAAATTAAAGAGATATAAAAAGGAAAGATGCTATAAGTTTTTATATTATAAAAATAGAATAATTGGGGTGGAAAAGCTAAACGGAAAATGACATTGTAAAACTATAAACAACAACAAAATATACGAATTCTAAGGCAATAAGATCATCCAAAAATACAGATTCTCACTTAAAATCATGTACAAATTTTGATAAAAGAGTTAATTTTTAATTATAAATATTTATTATTTTTCAATATCTTAATTATTTTTTTGATGCTTTAAAATACATCTGGTAGTACTGTTATTGTAAATGATATTGTTATTGATTATTATTCTCATTTGATAGATTGTATGTATATATTTGTAATCCATGTTTTGACTCCCGATTTGAACATATTGGATGAGTCTAAATATACACATTTAATGATGATTAATATCATTTAATAAGGTTTCTCCCTCATGAATTTAAACCCTGTTGCGCTATATAATATAGCCAAGTCTGATACTGTGGTTTTAAAACCACGTTATTTGTCATTATGTTTGCTTGCGTTAATGACAGCAAGCATCACTACGGTAGGCTATGCAGAAGAGAATAATTCCGAAAAGCGTAAATTGGAAAAGAATGAGAATGCTTTGACGACGATTACGGTCTATGCCGAATATAAAAATGATGCGCCTGTTTCTCGAACTTCAATCAACCGAGAAAACATGGATAAGACGGGCGTAACCGATATGGCCGGTATAGTGAAATATTTGCCTTTGGTCAATGCACCGTTTTCCGTTGGAGGGAGTGGAACATTTTTTGATGGTACTGGCACCAGTAGTTATAACATCCGTGGTATAGATGCAAATCGAATTGGCTTAGATGTAGATGGGATAGATTTAGCAGAGGCAACAGTAAGTACTTATATACCACCTAAAAGCATGAGCAAGCGCGGTGCTGGTCGGGATTATATTGAACCAGAGATGTTTACCAGTGTCGATATTGTTTCAGGAACAACTGATGTATCAACAGATGGTATTGGTGGTCGGGTTTCTTTTAAAAATAAATCACCAGAAGATTATTTGGTTGATGGTAAAACCGCCGCTGGAACATTAAAAGCAGGTTATAGCTCTACGGACAGCGCATGGTTAAGTTCTGTGACAGGCGCTGTCGGCAATGATAATCTCAAAGCACTTGTGGCTTATGCACATCGTGAGGGGAGTGAAACCAAACCAAATTCAAAAACGGCAGCTTTTCCAGCAGATTGGACCTCGGATGCAGTGCTTACCCGATTATTGTGGAATCTATCTGACCAACACCAACTCAATTTTACTGCGGATTATTATAAGAAAAAGTCTGACACAGATAATATTGCAGCCGATTTATTCTCTAACTTTAAGAGCGATGCAAAACAACACCAAGATATAGATCGAACACAATTGAGTATTGATCATATTTATCGACCGAATGACTTTGTGCTCTTTGATACATTAAACAGTAAAATATGGTATCAGGAATCGAACAATGATACTGATACTTCATTTATGAATAGTGCGACAGTTGCACGTGATTTTTCAACCACTTATAAAGAGAAAAATACTGGTATAAAAATTGAAGCAAGCAAAGAACTTACTAACCAAAAGCTTAAATATGGCATGACAGCAGACAAGAAAGATTACGCAAGTACTAAATTAGATCTTCGTAATGGCGTTCCAATTACAAGCATATATCAAGGTAGTTATTTATTAAATTCTGAATTAAAACGTTACTCTGCTTATGTTGCTGATGATATCCGATTGGATGTATTGGGACGAGATTTAACTCTAACTCCAGCGATTCGTTTTGAACGTCAGGAGTTTAGACCTGAAATTACCTCTTATAGTGATATACAAGCCAAAGACTATAATTATGTTTCGCCAAGTTTTTCTGCAAGTTATCAGTTTACCCCAGATAATTATAGCTATTTAAAATATTCAAGAGGTAATCGTATTCCATCGCCAACTGAAATTGGCGGGATTTATCAAACAATGTTAGCTAATCCTGCTTATATTGTGGTGGGTAATTCGAACTTAAAAAAAGAAACCAGTGATGCTTTCGAAGTGGGTTTAAGAAACACCTCAATTGAAGGGATTAAATTTGATTTGACAGGTTTCTACAGCAAATACAAAGGTTTTATCGACTACTTTAACTATGGCAATACACCTCAATATCCTTTTGGCTACTATCGTGCAGAAAACTTGGCTAATGCACAGATCTGGGGTGGAGAGCTTTCAACACGAATTGACTTAGGTCAGTTTATTCCAAACTCAGATGGCTATAGTCTTGCACTTGTTGCAGGTAAAACCAAAGGCTCGGCAAAAAATAAAAATGGCGGAAAAAGTGGCGTAAATTCCGTTCAGCCAGAAAAAGGCAGCTTTACCTTTGCTTATGATGATCCAAATAAAGTCTTTGGTTTAGGTATGACTGCAACTGCTGTTGGTGGAAGGATGGCAACGCGAGATGTCAGTTCTTATCAGGATGATATCAAATATCAGAATGTGGCAGGTTATACCGTATTTGACTTATCCGCATATTGGAATGTGACCAAGTTTACCAAGCTGAACGTAGCATTGAATAACATCTTTGATAAGACCTATTGGGATTATGCTGCTGTGGGAACAATTACAGGAGCGAATCAGGCTAGTGTAATCGATCGTGCTGCTGAACCAGGACGTAATGTTGTGGCAAGTATTGAATTTAAATATTGATTTTTTAAATAGCACAATGGAAAGAATTTTTTAATTCAACAAATATTCACCTACAAGGAAACGAACATGAAAAAATTGGCGCTATGGATGACCAGTTTAACTGCAATGGCAACTGCTGGTTCAGCGATTGCTGAAACAGTAGATCAACCCAATGCTTATCAACAGGCATATGCATTGTATGTGCTTTACCATCCTAATAATAAAGAGCAGAACAGTAGCACCTTAATTAAACAATATACTCAGGACTATGCCGAATTGTTTAAGGCGAATAAAAAAGTCAATCAAGTGCAGTTTGTTCAATACGAGCAAGCTCGTTTAGAGCCATTACTTAAACAGCGCCGTGAAATGTCAGAAAAACAGGCGCATGTACGTTATGGCATTCTCGATAATAATAAAGACCAGAAACTGACTTTAAAGGAATTTCAGGAGACAGGTTTAAAAACCTTTAATGAGTTTGATAAAAACTTGGATGGTTTAGTAAATGCAGAAGATGCCAAATTAGCGGGCAATAGTAATGCAACGCATGATGGATTCCGTATGAAACTACCAATTTCAATGCCAATGCCTAGCAACATCAACGAATTTATTAGTCAATATGGTCAAGGGAAAAACTATGTAACGCTTGGAGATTATCTAACAGCGCGTGACAAACAATATTTTGCAACCGATGCGAATGGTGATCATATTGTCACTGAAAAGGAATATGTGGATGAGTTTATGCAACGTTTTGATGCCAATATTGCAACAGGTAAAGTCAAAATGCAGGAAACGGCAGCACAACAATTTCAAGTGATTGGTAAAGGTAAAACAACAATTCAAGCCAGTGATATTCAAAAATTTGCTAAAAATATAGATCAAGCGATTAGCAAATAAATTATAGTCAATACCTAATAAACAGTTTCTCGGTCATCTTGAGGATGATCGAGAAATTTTTTTATTTAAAAGTGATAAGTTTTTGATAAAATTATAATAATTTTGAATTAAATTTTGTTTAAGATTTACCATATATCCCATTCGAGTATGTTGCGTAGTCTTATAAATAAGTTGGATAAATTAAAAAATTAATTAAAAGGGCAAACAGAGCGCTCATTTGCTTTATTTTTTGCTATGATATTGCTAATAATTCTCATTATCGTTAAATATGTCTGATCCTATTAGCATGCTATATCGTCATCACCATTCTTGGTTATATCAATGGTTAAAACGTCGCCTCAACCATAGTGAAGATGCCGCTGATTTAGCCCATGATACTTTTCTGCGTATCTTAAAGCGTAAAGATGAATTGTATTTTGATCAGCCGCGTGCAATTTTAACCACAGTTGCCAAGGGAATTTTGATTAATTGGTATCAACGTAAATCGATTGAAAAAGCCTATTTAGAGGCGATTTCAAGCAGACCTGAATATGATGAAATTACACCTGAGCAAAAAATATCAGCAATTGAATCTTTATGTTTGATTAATCAATTACTCAATCAATTGCCTGAGCGCCAGCAACAGGTCTTTATTTGGTCACAATTAGAAGGGTTGACCCAACAGGAAATTGCAAAACGCTTAAATATTTCTACCCGTACGGTAATGCGTGATCTGGTCTCAGTGTTGAGCCAATGTTTAGCTGTTATGGATTAATGCCTGCATGTTGCATGATCAAATTTATCGAGAAACAGCGCAATGGATCATTAAAATCCAACACGCCCCCCTAAATGAAACTGAACAGCTTGAATTTGAAAAATGGAAACAGCAAAGTTCCCAACACCAAGCTGCATGGTCTAAAGCCGAACGCTTATTGTATAGCCTTGAGGAATTTCCCGAAGATGGGCAACAGCTGATTCAGCAAGGCAAGAAAAATGCCCAATTTAATTTAACCAAACAATTGTTGCTTGCCTGTTTTCTGTGTTTTGGCAGTGTCATGCTATGGAACTCGGATTATCGCTATAGATGGTTATCGGATTATCGTACTGCGGTGGGTCAGCAGAAACAGCTTGAACTGGAAGATGGGACACAACTTCAATTAAATACCCATACGGCTTTGGACGTGCGTTATACAGCACATCAACGTATTGTAAAATTACATTATGGTGAAATACAAATACGTACGGCCAAAGAAAAAAATCATGCTTATCGCCCATTCTTGGTCGAAACTGAATCGGCAAATCTGCAAGCACTTGGCACTGTATTTAATGTTCAGTATTTCAACAACAGTGAAAATCAAACCTGTCTAGGCGTCATAGAAAGCGCAGTGAAAGTCAGTTTGAACCAGTCCAAACACATTAAAATTGTCCATGCTGGTGAGCAGCTCTGCTTTGATGATCGTAATTTCAAAGCATTACAAAGTTTAGATCCGAATATATTGGCATGGAAAAACCACATGGTCATGGCTTTTGAAATGCCATTGGAAAAATTGCTTCAAGAGATTGGGCGCTATCAACATCAATATATAGACATTGACCCTCAATTGAAGTCGTTAAAAGTTTCAGGTTCATATCCAGTCAATGACTTTGGCACCTTACAAACAGCATTGCAATTCAGCTATCCAATCAAAGTAGAACGTTATTTCGGGGATCGTGTGTTGAGTATTCAGCCGAAACCTGAAAATCAGAAAAGTAAAAATAATTAAGAAATGATGTCAGTTTTTACAGACAAGGCGGGTAATACAGTTAAACCAAACAAACTGGAGAAAATTGATGAGCACCTCATTCACACTCAACCGCCTTGCATCTCGTTTAAAAATAGAGACAGCCAGTCAACATGAATATATGCATCAATTAATGGAAAAAGCCCAAGTATTTAAAGACGTCGCACATTATGCAAAATTTACTTTGTCACAGTATTATTTTCAAAAAAATGTCGAATATTTATTTCAACATCCCAAGGTTGCAGCCTTGATTTCTGATTTAGATATTCGTGGACGTTCGCAAGCAGCTTACTTAGACCTACAAGACCTTCAGATCGAACCAGAATCGTTGGCCTTGGTTACTGAAAAGATCGGCTTTCCTGAAGCGCTGGGTTGGATCTATGTATCTGAAGGTTCTACGCTGGGTGCAGCATTCTTATTTAAACAAGCGCAACAAAGTTTGGGGTTTTCCGCAGATTTTGCTGCAAGAAATTTAGCTGCCTATCCAGAAGGGCGGGCCAACGTCTGGAAACACTTTATTGAGGAACTTGATCAGGCTGACTTTACTCAAGACGAGCAAGATCGTGTCATTTACGCTGCTCAACAAGCCTTTGATTATTTTGGCGCATTATTAAAAGACATTCATTCAACATGAAGAAAGCGTCTTCTGTCAGCAATCACACCCAAGGCAAAGACTTAACGCTGTTAGCGTCTTTGCCAGTAACGCCATCCGCAAATTTACATTCATCCTCAGTGGTGCGTGTGATCTGCATCATCTTGGCAATTTTATGTCTTGTTCTCGCTGTGGTGGGCATTGTATTGCCGGGGATCCCAACTTTTGATTTCCTCTTTTTAGCAACGATTTTTGCCTCAAAAGGTTCAGCACGCTTGCATTGTTGGTTACATCAAAATCGTTATATTGCAATGTTGCTCGCACAGTATCGCGGCGGTTTTAAACAGATTTCGCGTTCACGTAAATGGATGATGACATTGAGTATTTTACTCGGTACGACCATGTTAATGGTGTCTTCACTGCATTTGCACTTAAAACTTAGCCTGCTGGTCATTTTGCTGATTGGGTTGATCTGGATTTGGACCAGACCAGAAAAAATATAAATTTTCATGTCATGTTTTAACAATTCACTGGGTAATGATTATTGAAAATGAAAATCATTCACAAGTGTGGGCGTTCCTATGAAGTTTAAAAAACAAACTCTAGCCATGTTAATACAGTGCTTTTGTATCAGTGGTGTTTATGCACAAATGACTCCAAATGTTTCAATGGCAGCGAAAAAAGCGCCAGAAAAATATTATCAAATTTCAGAGAATCAATTGGGCTATGTGTTATCAAGTTTTGCAGCACAGTCGGGTATTGCCTTTAGTTATGATGCAAATATTTTAAAAGGGCTAAAAAGTAAAGGAATTACCGGGCATTATAGTGTAAAGCAAGGCTTCGATTACTTGCTTGCAGATCACCCTTATCGGGTAGAGCAGCAAGGTTCGACATATGTCTTAATCGTTAAATCTGGCTCAGCTAAACCGAATACAGATAAAAACACTGCGATTGCAAATACAAGCACTCCGTTAAATAACCCTTTGCTTTTCAATAATACGGACAGTGATGTTGTTACGCTTCCTCAGATTAAAGTCAATGCTGTACAACAAAAACAAAAGGTCAATACAACACAGCTGAATCGTGAACACATTAGCCGATTTAGAGGCACGGGGAATGGCGATGTGTTTTCTGATATCGCTGGTGTACAAGTCAATAGCCTACGTAACGAAGCGGGTGCAATTGATATTGGTATCCGTGGAGTACAAGGTGAGGGGCGTGTCCCTGTAATTATTGATGGTAGCCTACAATCCAGTCATACCTTTCGAGGCTATCAAGGAGAGAGTGACCGAACTTATATCGATATGGATTTGATTAGTCAGATTGAAGTCGAAAAAGGCGCATCGCGAGCTAAATTTAGTGTGGGCGGTATTGGCGGAATCGTGAAAATGCGTACACTCAGTGCAAACGATATTTTGCTGCCTAATCGTCAATCAGGTGTCATGCTAAAAGGCAGTTTTTATAACAATAACAAAGCACCACAGACCTCAGATAATGAGCGTGAGCAGATGTCTTATCTGCTTCGTAATAAACTGTCCTCGAATAATTTTCAAAATGGCGCTGGCACAATCGCTGCTACTTATCGGAATGATGTATTCGATCTGGTCGCTGCTTATAGTAAACGAGAAGTCGGTAATTACTATGCTGGAAAACACGGCATTGATTATTATGAAGCGCGAGATATTGTTGATGTTGGACCCGGTCAAGAGGTGGTGAACACCAGTTATAAAAGTGATTCAGGCATCATCAAAGCGGGTATGAATATTACAGACGAACATCGTGTTGAAGAGAATATGCGCCGCCATATGCAAAAAGCGGGTGAGGTCATGGCTTTTTATTGGAATAGATCACAAGTGATTGATCCTAACTCTCCACCTTGGGGATATATCGATGGTGATTATGTTCTACCCAAATATATAGAGGGCGCATATACCATGCCACAGTGGTCACTTGGAACCGCCGCAATTAATGCTTTCAGTGGCAACTATACCTATAAGCCCAAGAATAATCCGTGGTTTGATTTAGAGTTAGGGGTTTGGCATACCAATGCCAAATATCGCCAGCACAATGGCATGATTGGTATTGCGAATTCACAGTATGGTGATCAATATTGGGGGAGTTTTCAGGACTACCGTAGCGGGATTAATTTAGAAAATACCAGTAAAATTGATGCTTTAACCTTGAATTATGGTCTGACATATGATGAGCAACGGATGAAGCCACAAAATCTTATTGATAATGAAATCGCACGTGATGGATTACGTCAGGAATCCTCTCTATTTCTCAATGGCGATTATCTCTTTAAAGATTTTACTTTGAGTTTAGGCAGCAAATGGCATAAGGCAAAAATTAAGGATTATGGAGACCAGTATGTCGCAATGAGACCGGTCGCCAATTCAGATTTAAATGACAAAGGCTATGCGCTTCGAGACTATGACGGAAAGATCGACTGGATGGCGCAGCTGAATTATCAGTTGCTGAATGGTATTGATGTCTATGCAAAACTTTCCAATATGTACCGCAGTCCAAGTTTGTTTGAATCGACAGTTTCCAAACAAACCTTTAGTTATGATCCAGATTTGCCGATTAAATCAGAGAATTCTCGTCTTGTTGAGTTTGGCTTTATTGGGCACAACGATAACGTTTTCACTGAAGCAGATCAGTTAAAATTCAATATCAATTATTTCCGTAATCAAACCCAAAATTTTCTGACCCAAGGAGTACAACGTAAAGATATTGTTAATGAGATTACGCCTGATTTTATTTTGCCTTATACCACCTCCTATACTTTCCTAAATTATGAGCAAGTTGTATTGAAAGGTTTAGAGTTTAGTCTTGCTTACCATCATCCAAGTTTCTTTGTAAACATGAATGGAACTTTATATCAAGCACCGAAAGTATGCCCAGCGACGAAAGATGATTGTAATGAGGTCGGTGATTCTTGGAGTTTGATTTCAACACGCTTGCCACCACGTAAACTTTTTAATATGAGCTTAGGCAAGAGTTTGTTTGAAAATAAACTTAATGTGGGGGTACGTGCCAGATATCATTCTGAAAAGAAAAATCCTAAAGGTTGGTTACAGGGGACAGGGGTGAGTGGGCGTGCGGTGACTGAAATTTCTTCAGAAACCTTAGTTGATATTTTTGCGAGCTATAAACTGAATCCAAATCTAAATCTCTCGTTTAATGTTGATAACTTAACCAATCGTTATAACTTTGATCCTGGTACAGTGATTGGTATGCCGATTCCCGGTCGTACCATCAAAGCAGGGTTCGAAATGAGATTCTAGAATCATAAAACAATCAAATCGGCAAAACCCAACTGTAAAAATATGAGTGAACCATGTCGTTAAAAATCAGTCGCTTTAAATCAGTGGTTAGAATCACGCATTAAAAAATTGATAAAGTTCTATAGATATAGAACTTTATCAATAAAAAATTATATTCAAGCGATCTGATCATACACAGAAGCTTAAACAGCAGCATGCTGGATGTTCAACCCATTCAACGTCATGATTTTTGCTCATGTTGGTCAATCTGTTGTAGCTCGTGTAAACGGCTAGAGTGAAGGTCTTGATTGTGTTGACGAGCCAACAGACTGTAAATAGTAGGTAAGACAAAAAGCGTAAAGAAGGTCCCGATCAACATACCACAAACAATTACAAGCCCTAGACCAAAGCGACTATGTGCGCCAGCGCCTGTGGCAAAAAGAAGAGGAATCAGCCCAAACACCATTGCCGCCGTGGTCATCAAAATTGGACGTAAACGAATTTGAGCAGCTTTTAGAATAGCCGCTCGCCGATCTAAACCTTCATGAACTTGTAATTCATTGGCAAACTCAACCATTAAAATACCATGCTTACTAATCAGTCCAATCAGTGTGACTAAACCAATCTGAGTGTAGATATTGACTGTGGCAAGTCCAAAAGCCAAGGGGATTAATGCGCCACAGATCGACAGCGGAACCGTAATTAAAATAATAAATGGATCCCTTAGGCTTTCATATTGAGCGGCTAAAACCAGATAAATCACAATCAGCGCGGCTAAAAATGCAAACATCAAAGCGTTACCTTCCTGTACATACTGACGTGCATCGGCTTGCCAGTCGTAACTAAATCCAGTCGGTAATTCAGAGGCAGCCTGTTTCAGAAAACTTAAAGCTTGACCTAAGGAAATCCCAGCGGCGGGGATTGCCTGAAAAGTTGCAGCATTTTGTTGATTAAATTGAGTGAGTTTATTGGGTTCTACCTGTTCACTTAGACTGACCACAGTCGATAAGGGAATCAGTGTACCTTGGTCGGTACGAATAAACTGTCGTGTCAGTGCTTGAGCTGTCAAACGTTGTGTATTGATGCTTTGAGGAATCACATCATAGGCACGACCTTGCATACTAAAACGATTGATATAATTCTCACCAACCAATGTCGCCAAGGCTTCGCCGATATCTTGCATACGAATACCCAGACTATTGGCTTTGGCCCGGTCAACCTCGATTCGAATCACGGGGTTATTAAAGTCGAGATCACTGTCGACCACCACAAAAAGGCCACTTTCACGGGCTTTTTGCTTGATGTTCTGCATCGCCTGATAAATGGTTGAATAGTCTTGTGCACTACGTAACACCATTTGTACGGGTAAACCACCTGTTGAACCGGGAAGCGCAGGATTTTGGAATACAAAAATACTGCTGCCTTCTACATCACCAACTTTGGCTTGAAGTTGCTGTTGAATTTCATCCGCAGAATGCACTCGCTCAGACCATGTGGAAAGGGTTGTTCCACCAAAACTTGATGCAGGCCCATCTGTACCATTAATAATCCACGTGGTACTGGTTTCAGGGAAAGTCCAGAAGATTTCATCAAGTTTTTGATTAAAGTGTTCAGCATAATTCAGATTGGCATGTTGTGGTGTTTTGATGGCTGCCAATACACTGGCTTGATCTTCATTGGGCGCCAATTCTTTTTGAGGAAGTTGGTAAAGCAATGGAAGGCTAATAAAAATAGCGATCGCAAAAACCACTGTGATCCAACGATGATGTAAGGAAAAATTGAGCAATTTACTGTAAAGCTGAGTCAAATGTTCAAAGAACCATTCGGCTGCTTTTGCCATTTTACCTTCTTGCTGTTTGGATTGAAGTAGAAATGAACTCATAACAGGAGACAGGGTTAAGGCAATAATCCCTGAAACCAAAACTGCGCCCGCTAAAGTAAAAGCAAATTCTTTAAATAAGGAACCAGTCAATCCACCCATTAAACCAATCGGAGCATACACTGCGGCCAGTGTAATGGTCATTGCAATTACAGGGCCTGCGACTTCTCGTGCCCCGATCAGAGCTGCTGCAACTGGGGATGCTCCTTCTTCAATATGCCGATGGACATTTTCAACCACTACGATTGCATCATCTACAACCAAGCCGATGGCGAGTACCATGGCTAAAAGTGTGAGTAAATTGATGCTAAAGCCACATAACAGCATTAAACCCAAGGCACCTAACATTGACAGTGGAATTGTCACTACAGGGATCAAGACACTACGTAAAGAACCTAAACACAGATAGATCACCGCAATAACAATAATCAGCGCTTCGATAAAAGTATGTAAAACTTCATCAATAGAGGCATCGATAAAGCGGGCTGTTTCATAGGCAAGATTAACTGTAACCCCCGGTGGCAAAGTTTTTTTGATCTCAGGCAATTTATCTTTAATTCCCTGTACGATCACCAAGGGGTTGCCTGTAGGCGTCGCTTGTAGACCAACAAAAATTGCAGGTTTACCATCCATAGAGGCACTTGTTTCTGTCGAAGCAGCGCCAAGTTCAACTGTTGCCACATCTTGTAGACGAATTAGATTTTGAGCATCATTGCGTATCACCAGATTTTTAAAGTCCTGAATACTGGTGAGATCTGTGGAAACATTGACATTTGAAACCACCAATTCGCCTTTGACCTGACCCGGTGCGGCTTGATAGTTATTTTGACGGATCGCATTGGCGACATCGGCGGCAGTTACACCACGACTGGCCAAACGATCGGCATCCAACCAAATCCGCATAGCCAAACGCTGACTGCCATAGGTCTGTACCTTAGCAACGCCATCAATTGTAGACAGCATGGGCTCTACCACCCTAGACAAATAATCGGTTAATTCAGCCAAGGACAGTTGTTCGCTGGAAAATCCGATATAGGCAACATCGGTAGATTCACCTGAAGAACGTTCAATGACTGGATCAAATGCCTGTTCTGGTAGTTTGTAACGGACTTGATTAACCTTTGCCATCACCTCTGTTAATGCTTGGGTCGAGTCACGATTTAATTGCATGCGTAACGTTACAGCACTGCGACCCTGTACAGTAGAAGAACTGAGATAGTCGATGCCCTCTACCGAAGACACTGCTTGAGCAATGGGTTGGGTGACAAAACCTTGCATAAGTTCAGCAGATGCACCGGGATATTCTGTATTGATACTTATCGTTGAAGTTTCAAGTAAAGGATACTGTCGGATAGGCAGTTTATTTAGGGAAAACAAGCCTGCCAGCAAGATCAAGGTGCTGACGACCAAGGCCAATACAGGGCGTTTTACAAATAGGTCAGTAAATTTCATTCGCTTATCTCCCTAGACTTTGGGCTTGATCGAGGAAGATTGGGGATGCTCAAGTGTATTTACGGTCGGCTCAACTTGCATACCATCACTTAATTTAAGTTGTCCTGATACAACAACTTGATCACCTGCTTTGAGCCCAGATTTGACTACAACTTTGGCTTGATGGCGCTCACCGAGCACTACCGCCACACGTTGCACAATCAGCTTGTTATGGTCTTGTTTTGCAAGGAAGACAGTATTGCCATAAGCCGTATAGGTAATCGCAGTTTCAGGAACGACCAAGCTTGGGCGTTCAGATTCTTGGATGTCTAATTTGGCATACATGCCCGGTTTTAACTGTTGATCATGGTTATTTAAAATTGCTTGCCCCTGCACAGTTCGCGATGTTGTGATCATTGGTTCGATTGCACTTACCACAGCTGTAAAGGACTTTTCAGGAAATGCATCAATTTTGAGTTGTACAGATTGTCCGATTTTTAATCTTGATGCCAATTGTTCATCCAATGTGAAATTGGCAAGAATTTGTCGAAAGTCGACCAGATTAGCAATACCAGAGCCTGCCTCTAAATATTGTCCTTGATGTACTTGGCGTATTCCCATGACACCAGAAAAGGGTGCGCGAATCGCTTTTTGTTTTATGCTGGCTTGTAGCTGTTGGATTTCTGCACGCGTCATATCTCGATCAGCCAATGCGGTATCCATTTCTGCCCGTGAAATTGCATGACTATCAATCAGAAGTTTGGTGCGGTGATAGGCCATTTCGGCTTGTTTCAATTTGGCTTGCAAGCGACCTAATTGAGCTTGTTCAACATCGGTATTGAGTTGAATCAGTATTTGACCTTGTTGAACAGCTTGTCCAGATTGGAAATAAATCTGTTTGATCATACCTGTTGTTTCTGTTGACACTTTGACTTGTCGGATTGCTTCCAACTCACCAATACTGGAAAGCACTTGTGGAATACTTTGTTCGACCACTGAACTCAATGCCACTTTGACTGGAGGATAAGCGCCAGATTGATGCGTTTCACTGGAACGAGAATTTAAATAAAAATAGATTGCGACACCCACGAGAATTAAAATGGTCGTGATTAGAAAAAGCCATTTGTTGTTTTTCATGCGACAACTCCAAGGTTGCGGAGTTGTTGTCGAAAATGACTGGCAATGGTCAGCGCTAAAAGACCGCCAATCACTGAAATATGTTCAAGTGCAAAGTAAAAGGCGATATTGGCTTGAAGACCAGTCATGCTCCAAAAGTGATGCACAATCACAATTGTCAGTGCTAAAAATACGGAAAGAATCAGTGTGCCAAACCACATATGTCGCTCAAATAAAATACAATAAGCGCCCACAAGTAGAATCAACGCAGAAGCATAGTTAAATAACCACGCAGGCTCTAGACCAGCCGCCTGCATTTCCAAAAATCCTGTTTCAACAGCAAGAATTTTACTAAGTCCTGAACTTAGAAACAGAAGCGCAAGACAACATCTGCTGATGGCCCACAGCCATTGGTTTTCTAAACTTAATTTAATGAAATATGGCATGAGAATATTTCCTGAAGAAATAAGACTGGATGATTAAAACCTTTAAAATGAATAGCTTGTTGTTATTCATAACAGCTGTGGCAAGCAGTCTAAAACCTCAAGTTATATTTAGGTCAATGGGCTTTGATCAGAAAATTTATAGAGAGATATGATTTTTACAATGGCTTAAATTGGCAATAGCGTTTTTTGTATTTTGAGTTGTAATGATGAAAAGCCATGGCAGCTAAGATTAATTGACAAATGTACTTTGCTGAATTATAAAACCTCAAGTAATATTGAGAAATATCAAAATGCAGGCAGAAGAAAAAATTGATTTTAATCGAATGATGACGGTAGGAGAGGTGGCTAAACGGAGTGGTGTAGCCGTTTCAACCTTGCATTTTTATGAGTCAAAAGGGCTAATTAAAAGTATCAGAACAAATGGAAATCAGCGTCGTTTTCCATCAATTGTCTTACGTTATATTGGAATTATTAAGGTTGCACAAAAAGTCGGAATTTCTCTGGAGGAAATTAAAAATGCATTAAGTGTTTATCCTATGGGAAGCAAATTAACCGCAGAACAATGGTCAGTGTTATCATCGCATTGGCGTAAGGATTTAGATGAGCGTATTCAAAAACTAACACGTTTAAGAGATGAAATGGATTGGTGTATCGGTTGTGGTTGTTTATCTCTAAAACAATGTCCTTTACGTAATCCAGAAGATATATTAAGACACGAAGGATCTGGTCCCCGTATTTTAGAGCGTGAATAAGAACCCAATATTAATATTATATACGTTTGATATTTTAGCTTTTTATCTTGAGCTGTTGATCACTTATGTTTGGTGAAAAAACTCTAAGCGCGCTTTCAAGTTTTTAATCAGTGCAAATGACCATTATCAATAATGATATTGAGCTAAAACGGGCATATTCAAAACCTAGTCAGTGTTGTGTAAATAACCAATAATAAATAGACAGGTCTGTATAGACAGTCCACCTAACTTTTTAGTAGAATACATCACAATTTAAAATTAAATAATAATGCATGTCTAACAATATTTACGCTGCTTTGGAGCAGCTTGGCTTATCAGCACAAAAACGTGCGATTCACGTACAATTTTCTAATTCGGCGTTGAGCCAACAAGTGTTCCTACAACGTATCGATGGAACACATCAAATCAATGAGGGTGTTCGGCTCCAACTCATCTGTCTTGCAACGTCAGCAACTATCCCTTTAAAAAGCTTTATTGGAACTCAAGCTGCGATTGATATCGTCACAGATAAATCTGAGTTAACCCGTATTTCAGGAATTGTGACCCAAGCCGATATTGGCGCATCTGATGGTTCTCTTACCATCTATCGTTTGACTGTAGAAGACCCAACAGCACTTTGGAAACATCGTAGAAACTCTCGAGTATTTATGAATAAGTCGGTTGTGGATGTGATCCAGACCGTGTTTCAAGAATGGGCACAACGCAGCCCACTGTTTGCCTCAAGTCTGAGTCTAGATAAGAGTGGCTTAAGCAAAGACTATGATGTGCGTCCATTCATTATGCAGGCATCTGAAAGTGACTTTGACTTCCTGACCCGTTTGATGAGAAGTGAAGGGATTAACTGGCTGATCGATGAAGCACAACTTAAAGTGTCGAGTTCAACAGAACAAATCCAAGCACAAAAGCTTCGTTTAATCGATGATAATTCGCAATTTAGTGCCTTAGAACGCCGCAATATTCGCTTCCATAGAAGCAGCGCCGTAGAAAAAACTGATTCAATTACCAATTTTATTGGTCAGCGTTCCATTCAACCGACTTCAGTGTATATCCAACGTTGGCAAGCTGATGTATTGGATATCGATGAAGGCGCTGGCAGTGTCCAAAGTAAACATAGCCATAGTGAAAATTATGACAATGCCAGTCTAGCTTTAGAACAAGCATGGCACTTTAGCCCTGCATGGATACAAGACCTTAATGGCGAAGATGGTGCAACGCCATCGAGCAACAGTCAGATTGAAAAGTTTAATCAAAACCTCAGTAACTACTACGATTCACAAGCCAAACAATTTACAGCAACGTCAACAGTGCGCGATGCACATGTTGGTTATTGGTTTGAACTGAATGAACACCCTGAGATAGATCAACACTCAGGTGCAGACAAAGAATTTTTAATCACGGCTAAAAGCTTTTATAACCAAAATAACTTACCTAAAGATCTCACCGATCAAGTCACCGCTTTAGTCCAACAAAGCAATTGGCAAACAAGTCAAATCACCAGCAACACGAGTGATGAACGTCAAGCCAGTAATTTAACCATTCAACGTCGTAATATCAGCACGGTTCCAGCCTATAACCCATTACAACACCGACCGATTGCATCACCACAACGGGCCAAAGTAGTAGGGCCAAGTGGAGAAGAAATTCATGTCGATGAATGGGGGCGTATCAAAGTTCGTTTCCTGTTTAGCCGTACTGAAGACAATACCCATGATGGCGGTGCGGGTTCTAATGACAATGACACAGATTCAGCTTGGGTGGATGTCCTGACCCCATGGGCAGGTGAAGGCTATGGGGCGCGATTCTTACCGAGAATCGGTGAAATTGTTGTGATTGATTTCTTTGATGGCAACATTGACCGTCCCTTTGTGGTTGGGCGCATCCATGAAGCGCAACGCCATCCAAGCAAGTTTGATGACAAAGGCAAACTGCCTGACACCAAGAAACTGGCAGGAATAAAAAGTCGAGAGTATCAAGGCAGTGGCTACAATCAACTGAGGTTTGACGATACTACTGGCCAAATCAGCAGCCAGTTACAAAGTAGTCATGGCGCCAGCCAACTCAACTTGGGCAAACTGAGTCATCCTAAAGACAAAGCAGAAAGTGATGATCGTGGTGAAGGTTTTGAACTTCGTACTGACCAATGGGGGGCCGTTCGCGCAGGGCAAGGTTTACTGCTTTCGACCTATAAACAAGACCAAGCCAAAGGTGATCACCTTGATTCAGAGCTTGCCAAAAAGCAACTTGAAGGCAGTCAAACCAACAGTAAAGCTTTAAGCGATATTGCCAAGAATCAAAAGACGGATGAAATTGAATCAATTGAACAACTAAAAGAATTTACAGAACAGCTTGAGCAAAAAATTGCTAAATTTAATAAAGCCTTGCTTTTATTAAGCTCACAAGATGGGATTGCCCTAAGTACTCCTGAAGACATTCATATTTCGGCAGATTCGCAGATCAATCAAATTGCAGGCGATAGCATCAACTTGAGTACGCAAAAGAATTTGATTGCACACGCGCAAAACAAACTCAGTTTATTTGCTGCTCAAGGTGGCATTAAAGCCATTGCAGCGCAAAGTAAAGTTGAAATTCAAGCACAGTCCGATGCTTTAGATGTATTTGCCAAGCTGGGGATTAACATTTCATCTACTGATGACAAAGTTGTGATTAGTAGTCCTAAAGAGGTTGTGATTACAGGTGGTTCATCGCAAATTGCACTGAATAATTCAGGAATTTTCCCAAAAACAGGTGGAAAGTTTGAGGTGAATGCTGGGCAGCATGTGTTTCAGGGTGGGGCAAGTGTAAGTGCTAAGTCTAGCCTACCCCCACCACCGAAACGTGCTTCAGGCGTTTTAGAGTTGTTGCATGATTATGCGCATGGAAATTTTGTAAAAGGTGGTGAATATAGTGTCACCGATGTATTAGGCAAAGTAGTAACAGGTAAATTAGATGATAAAGGTTTTGCTAGAGTTTCAGGATTAGCAGCAGGTGCAGTCAAAATTAATTTTGAAGATGATCAACGTGATCCTTGGGATGAGTCTAGTGACTTCAAGCGTGAAGTTGAGTGGCCTAATAAAAATGATGAGGATTTGGAACAATCTGAATCACTTCTGGCAAATGTGAGTAAAAATGCACAAACAGCATTAGGCGATTTTACCAAACAACTTACAGACCCTAAAACCTTAATGAAGAATATTCAATTAGCACAAAAAATTAAATCTGATGGTGCTAAAACTTTGCTACCAATGCTCAATGATCAAGTACAGGGTGTGGTATCAGATAAAATTTCAAGTTTATTACCGAATACAAAATCAAGTGGTAGTCTGGCTAATTTAAGCGGGGGATTTGTTGCTTCGCAAAAAGGTGAAGTTAATCTTTCAAATATCAGTGGTATAACAACAAATGTTTTACCGCAATATTTAAAAAGCCCATTTGATAAGAACTAATAGAGAAGAAATACAATGGCTCAACCAAAAACAGAAGTTGTAAAACCACTCAATGAAGTGTCTATTAAAGACATCAATAATTCAAAGCAAAAAATTGATAAGTGGTTACTAGACCATACTCACCAACTCGTTGGTTTGAACTTAGTTAGCAGTGTATTAGGAACTGTACCGATTATTGGGAATGTTATGGCTGCAATTGATGTAGTTACAGACATTTTCCAAATTTATGAAAAAGGTTATCAGAATGCTGATGTCTTTGATTGGACAACTGTAGGTATTGATTTAATAGGTGTTGCTCCTGTACCAGGTACAACAGCTATTCGTACCTCAGCTCGACCTGCATTATTTCTAGTACGTCAGGAAGTAAAGAGGGTTGGAAAAGCTGCGTTAGCTGAAGCGGTAATTACTGTTATTGGTAAACATCTAAATGATCAAGTTGCAGGTAATATTGAAAAATTTTGTGCATCGGGCTTGACGCAACTCAACTCTATTTTAGGATCATGCGGAAATACCATTCAAGGTGCAACTACTGAAATCAATGGAGGAATTGTTCGTGTGGTGACACAGGGTAAAGTGTTTACCAATGCAGGTGCAAATGCAACACGGGCACAACAACAAGCAGCAGGAATTGCTAAGGGATTAAAAAGTGGAGATCTTGTACGTGCTGGTAAAAATATAGTTTATATGACTGAAAACTGGGGTAAAGCCCTGTTTAAAACTAATGTAAATAACAATGCTAAAGTCGTTTCAATGCTTGTTCCACAACATTTAAAACAACCCGTTTTAAATGTGGGTGCAACAATCAGTAAAGTAGGTGTGACAGCAAATGCCAAAATCAGAAAACTAGGAAATAAAGCTGAACCACAAACAATAGGATGGTTATTTGAGATCTTGAGATTAGGCGCTTCTCGATTCAGAAAGACCAAGTCAGCTCAAGTGAAAGCCACACAGACAACGCAGGCAAAAAATGCAAAGAACAATAATAAATTAGAAAAATCTAGGGATGAACATCCTGCGACTAACAATGCCAATCAATGTAAGAACTGTAAAGGTGGAACAAGCGGTTCTATCTCATTTGCAATGGGGACCGAGTTTTTAACGCATGATGATGCACTGATTCATCCATTAATGGTTGAGCCCTTGGCTCGTTCTTATATTTCGAATCTATATCAGTATGACCAATCCATATTTGGCGCACGTTGGACAACGCCATTTAGCAGTAAAATTGTACAACGTAGTCAATATAATGAAAAAAATCCAAAAGAAAATATTGAACTGAAAGGTTGGGAATATATTGGTATAGATGGTCGTCCTATCCAGCTACGTGAATTAAAGGCTGGGCAAAGCTTTTACGATGAAATTGAAACTTTTACCTACACTGTAGTTTCTGATGATATTCGTGCAATTACATTTGGTTCAAATGAATCTCGTTATTACCAAAAATATAAAAATGAATTTAGACTAGTTTCTATAGAGCGCCAAAATGGGTTTAGTGTAGGTTTACGTTATGATCACCGCATTGATGATGAAAGCTATTTATCCGATATTATATTTAAACAAGACCAAAATATCTTAGCGCACCTTGCTTTAAAGCTGAATCAAAACAAATTGGTTGATGAAATATGGTTGGTGAAGGATGGGCAATTAAAACGTCAGTTATCTGCATATGTATACAATGATCAAGCTGATCTGATCCAAGCAACCAACGAATTTGGTGCTTCTTACCAATATACCTACCAGCATCATCTTCTTACACGTTATACAGACTTGACAAAACGTGGTATGAATTTGAAATGGAATGGAAAATTACCAAGCTCAAAGGCGATTGAAGAGTGGGCTGATGATTATAGTTCGGCAAGAAAACTTGAGTGGGATGAGAATGTACGTGTTACTACCGTAACTGATATAGATGGTAATGTGACGGAACATTACTACGGCATTACAGGCTATACCTATCGTATTATTTATCCTGATAATTTACAGGAATGGTTTTTTAGGGATGATGCAAAAAATATTACTTCACATGTGGCTACAGATGGCACAGAAACAGTTTATAGCTATGATGAACGAGGCAATGTTCTCACGACAACGCAAGCAGATGGTGCAACAACTTACTTTGAATATGATGAACAAGACCAATTGATTGGTATGGTGGATGCAGAGCAAGGTCGCTGGTTTAAACAATACGACGGTTCAGGCAACCTGATTAAAGAAATTGATCCGCTGAAACATGAAACTGGTTATGCCTACAATAGCATGGGCTTGGTGACTTCAATCACCGATGCCAAAGGGGGTAATAAAGCCCTTAAATACGATGATCAGGGAAATTTACTTAGTTATACCGACTGCTCTGGTAAAGAAACTAAATGGCAGTATGATGAGCGAGGACGAGTTAAGTCTGTTGAAAATGCCTTAAAACAAAAAAATGAATATTTTTATACAGAAATTACTACAGGGCAGGGTGAGCCGATAATCAAAGGTTTGCCATTGAACGCCTTTGGTCAGTTGGAAAAGATCAAGCATCCTGATGGTTCTATAGAACATTTTGTGCATGATGCTGAAGGACGATTGCTTGCTCATGTAGATCCGAAGCAACACATCACCAAATATGAATATGATGCAGCTGGATTAATTAACAAACGCACGGATGCTTTAAATCATACTTTAAAATATCAATGGGATCGTTTAAGCCGTTTAAAACGATTAACCAATGAAAATGGTGCAAACTACGAATTCATTTATGATGCAGGCGGGCGCTTAGTTAAAGAAATTGATTTTGATGCTAAAGAAACTCTTTATCAATACGATGAATTGAATGGTCGTTTGACTACAAGTATTGAAGTTGCATCTGCCTATGGGCAAGATCTGAAAGATCGTGCAGCACCGAAAGATCGAATTCAACAATTTATTTTTGACAGTATGGGGCGTTTAGAACAACGTACAGCTGGTTACGGTCATTACGATTTATTAGAACTTGAAGCAAAACAAACCGAAGAATTTGCCTACGACTATATGGGAAGAATCTTGAATGCCAGAAATCAGGAGAGCAATCTACAATGGTTCTATGATGCCGCTGGCAATGTAATCAAAGAACATCAACAGGATTATAAGACGCATAAGACAGCGGTATGGAAGCATAGTTATGATGAAATCAATGATCGAATCAAAACCATACGCCCTGATGGACAAAATATAGATTGGCTTACCTATGGTACAGGTCATGTACAAAGCCTGATTGTCAATGGACAGGATTTGGTGAGTTTTGAGCGAGATGACCTACATCGTGAAGTTGTTCGCCACTATGCTAATGGGGTTAGCCAAGAGCAACAGTTTGACTTAGCAGGGCGATTACACAGCCAAGTCATGCTCAATGAGCATGACAATGGTTACCAAAACCAATACAAAGTCCCAAACCAAGAAAAGAACAATGCACTACAACAAACTAGCCAATTGGTACAACGACTATATCAATATGATAAAACAGGTGAGCTGACAGCGATCAAAGATACACGTCGTGGCAACATTGCATATAAATATGACCCTGTTGGACGCTTACTTGAAGCCAGTAGTAAACTCGGTAAAGAAACCTTTAGTTTTGACCCTGCCAGCAATATTGTTGATCGTTACAACGATGGTAAAGCCAAAAGCCATAAACAAACAACAGAAGAAAAAGGCTATGGCTACAATCGTCTAGTCAATAACGTGGTCAAAGAATACCTAGACCAACAATACCAATATGATGCATACGGACAATTGGTTCGACAAAAATCAACGCAAGGCGATTTAAATCTTGAGTGGGATGTTTACGGACGAATGATCAAGAGTCGAAATAGCCAATTTACTGCAGAGTATCGCTATGATGCGTTAGGTCGCCGTATCCAAAAACGTAGTAAGCAGCATCATGCAGGGGATGAACATAACATCATCTATGGATGGGATGGCGACACACTTGCCTATGAATCAACAGAGCAAGCAACTAAACACTATATTTACGAAAAAGACAGCTTTGTGCCGATGCTGCAAGCCGTCTATCAAAGCCCTATAGAACTACATCAAACACCTGATTGGTCAGACAAGCCGTATAGTGTACATCGTGACCCACTATGGAAAGCTACCAAGCAAAGCAAAGGCTTTGATGATGTATGGTTCTATCATTGTGATCATCTTGGTACACCACAAGAAATGTCAGATCACACTGGGGCAATTATTTGGAAAGCTGAATATAAGGCATGGGGTGAGCTCGTGTCAGCAAAGCAACGCTTTGCACGAGCGCAAGACGAGAGCTATGCTCGAAGTGGTAAGTCTGAAAAAGCTAAATCAAATTTCTTTGAAAATTCAGAAATCATCAGTAATAACATACGCTTTCAGGGGCAGTATTTTGATCAAGAAACAGGGCTGCATTACAATAGGCATCGTTATTACTCGCCTTATGTTGGAAGATTTGTAAGTAAAGATCCTATAAGCCTAGACGGAGGCTATAATTTATACGTATATGCGCCTAATACCATAGAATGGATAGATCCTTTAGGCTTAAGGAGTAGAACTAAGACTTTACCTGTTAATGCAAAAAGTAAAAATACAAAAAAATTAATAAATTGTATTGGGGCATCTGGTAAAAAAGTTAGTGCAGATGATGCTAGAAAAGATGACTATTTGTATAATAATAAAAATGATGCGATGAATGCTGGAGCCAAAATGTTAGGACCTGGGGCTGTTAAAACTTATAATGAAAAAGGTCAGTGGAATGGTTGGAAGAATTCTAAAGGAGAGTCAGTATATTGGAATCATGGTGATTGGGGGAAAGGTGTAGGTACTTCTACTTTCCCACATTTGAACTATGATGTAGGAGGAAAGAAAGGTCACTTATTTATGAAAGATAAAATAGAGAATGCAGGTATGGTTGATGATTTTTATGGTAAATATAAAAAGGCTCAAGGTTGCCCATGAATGTATTAGAAATTATTGAAAATAGCGATGATTCAAAATTATTGAGTTTGAGCTGTGATGAAAACGAAGTAAGTTTAATCATAGCTCATGAATATCTTGGGAAGACTATTCGATTAACTTTTCCTTTTGAAAATTTTTTTAATAGTTTTTCAAGTAAAAGTGATGGTATATGTTTTTTATCAATTGAAGATATAGAGAGTCAGTTAGGTATAAAAAATGGAGTCTATATTCCAGCCACAGATTTTGGTGATTTTATGTATGAAATGAGAGAAGGAAATTGCTGTGCTTACGGTTTAAGAGAAAGTAAATTTAAAAAAATTTTCAAAGTTGTAGGTAGTTTTAAAGTAGTAATTCCATGCGAAAACTTAGATAAGATAAAAGTAGAGTTACTTCATAGTTAATCTTCTATTTATGGCTTAAGAGTATTATTAGAAAATAATGTTTTTCGGCTAAGTGTTTTTAATTTTATCTTTTTTAAAGTGATAATGGGCTGTAATGAAAATTACTTAAGATCGGTAAAAAAGTTAAGTGTAATTCTAAATAAGTAAGCAATTAGAAGAAAATGTTAATTCATTAATTCTAAATTTTTTAGGAAATGGTGGTTTTTTGAAAAATCCATTAAATGAATCAAAATTAAACTTCGGATATCTCAAGATTAATGATCCCATATTAACGGATAATATTTTTAATTTTCGAATAGAAAGCTATGGGCAAGTAGAGCTTCAAGAGTGGAATATGGTTAGATCAGATGAAATTGTAAATATGGATGAGTTGTATATGGAGAAAAATAATGATATTGATGGTTTAATAACTAAAATTTTTAACTTTGTTAGAAAAAAATTAATGAAAGAGTTATTCATGATCCGAAGTTAAATGAAGCTATCCCCTACTTAATTGGTAGCATTTATGATGATTTTACAAAAATTATTTTTAATGATTATACAAAACTAGATAATAATTCTTTTAATGAAGTACTTGCAGTGTACTTAGCAGGAGGCTGGCCATGTGGATGGGAGGGGAAATATCCCGAAGGCCGTTTAATAGTATTTTCAAATGAATAAATTGTAAGACCGAACCAATATGTTTTAAATTATACAAAGTTCAGTGATAAGTTATTGAGCTTTTTTTTATATTGGGGGGATTTATTATGGAAAACCATGAGAGAGGAAAATAAATGAAGATTTGGGATCAAGTGTTAGAAAGTGCTATAGAGTTTATAGTTTTTTGGAAAAGGTAATTTTTATAGCAGTAAATTCAATACTGAAAATGATTATAAGATTATTCATGATGTTAATTTAGGTATTGATTATGCGAATAATGATAGTTTTGATTATTTTTACGAGTGGGAAACAATAACTGATTCAATGAATGCTTTTCCTGAGCGTTTTGAATGGAGTGATAGGATTAAATATAAAATAAAGAAAAATAATTTTTTTGGCTTAGAAGGTCAGCAATTTAATGGAGCTAAAGAAAAATGGATGTGTGGAAGACTAATTGATCGCGAAACGATGATTAATCAGTTTAACAAAGGCTGTAAAATTTAATTTTTAGGAATAGATATGAATCTTATCAACTTATTGGAAAAAATTAGTATAAATAATCAAAAGATATACGGTGAATCATCATTTTTGATTAAGAAAAGTGAGCTAGATAATGATCAATTTTTAATTTATAAAAATTCTATTCCCGAATGTGATTTCAATATTGATATTGGAGGAAATATTAATGATTTTCTAGGAAGTGATTCTATTCAAGAAATTCAGTATATGTTTAGTGATATATTTGATAGAGATAGTACAGTGTTTTTAACACAGCATGATACTAATATTGTTTATATTGAGAATAATTCTGGAAAATTTGGAGCATGCATTTCAGATGACACACTTCATATTATTTCAAAAGATATATATCGTTTCTTAAAGGCAATTAATTTAATTCAAGAGCTAATTATTAACAAATATAATTTAAATTCTAGAAAAGAGAAGGGTGGGTATGTTGAAGGATTTATTAAAGAAGTTAGGGCGAATTTAGAAATACAAGCGGCTGTTGAAGATATAGAATATTTTATAGAGTTTTTTTATGAATAAGATTATCACAGGTGTAAGTCTATTTGCTTTAGTTTAGCTATTTATAAATGCAATAAACTCAACAATGCTTTTATCTAAAAGGGTAGAAGCATAAATTTTATGCCATATATATTTTACAAAACTCAGCCCAATTCGCCATTAATGCTTTACGTTTCTCAAGATAAGCTCCACGTAGGTAAGCAGCCTCTACCACATCTGGTAGTTTATGAGCTAATACATGCTCACAGACCTCACGTGGGTAATCGGTTTTATCAGGAGCAAAATTACTTGGAACAGGTCCCTTTTCTGTATGGTTGCGTGTTAGTGGAGCCATTACAATGCGATTGTTAAGTTCAATGTTGACCAATTGATAATAACTAAAAAGAGTTTTATCGGTCATGCTGCACCTCTAATTTAATATCATGATCCTTTATGGAAAACTACGAAACAAAGCAAAGGCTTTGATGAAGTATGGTTCTATCACTGTGATCATCTTGGTACACCTCAGGAAATGAGTGATCATTCTGGTGCGATCATTTGGAAAGCAAACTATAAAGCTTGGGGTGAATGTAAGGCTGAAAAGGCTAAATCTAGTTTCTTCGAAAACAGTGAAATTATTTCAAATAATATCCGTTTCCAAGGTGCATGAGCAAAGACAGAGCATTGCTCTGTCTGAAGCGCAAGGATCAAGAAATAGGGCTTCACTATACCGTTATCGTTATTACTCGCCTTATGTGGGACGGTTTGTAAGTAAAGATCCAATTGGGTTGTGGGGTGGATTGAACAAATATCAATATGCTCCAAGCTCTATACAATGGGCTGATGTACTTGGTTTAAATAAGTATTTCATTGGCAGTATGGACCAAATGCCTTTTAAAGCTTCTGCGTTAAAACCATTAGTACCGTACTCTAAAGAATGGATGGAAACTTATAACAATTCCAAGTTAATTTTCATTTTGTTCAATCCATTGAACCAAATCATAAATTTTTTCAGCGACTTCAACTCCTTTATTTTCAGATAAAGAATATTCTACATGTGGCGGAATAATTGGATATTCCTTACGAATCACAAAACCATCATTTTCCAAATCACGTAAAGTTTGAGTCAACATTTTTTCACTGATGCCATCAATTCTACGTCTTAACTCACTAAAACGGTGAGTCCCTCTTCTTAAACAGAACATGACCAAAACGCCCCAACGATTGGTTAAATGCATAAGCTTAACCCGAGAGGGGCAATTCTTTGACAACACATTTGCGGCTAAACAAGATTCATCAGTATTCATAAACTTTCCACGACTAAAAAACACTTACTTTTTAGTAAGTACTTACAAAAAGTAAGTTTATTATTTACTATAACAAATATCAGCAAAACTGTGTGGCTTTTCACATATTTTGAATCATATATTTATAGATGAGAGTTAATTTATGGCTTCTCCAATTCTACACTGGATTATCGACCCGATCTGCGGCTGGAGTTATGGTGCACTGCCTTTAATTAATGCAGTCGAAGAAAAATTTCCAAATCTACAACGTCTACATTTTGGTGGACTTTATAGTGAAGATCATCAACCACAAATGACAGCAGCAATGCGAACACAGATCATTCACTATGATGAACAAATCCATCAACTCACAGGTGTTGATTTTGGTGATGAATATAAAAATGGTTTGCTTAAAGACAGCACACTGATCATGAACTCTATCCCTGCAACTCATGCTTTACTGAGTATTCAGCAGGGGTTAGGGCATAGCGCGATGATATCGTTATTAAATTTAATACAACAGGGCTACTATCAAAAAGGTCTAAATGTCACACAATATAGTGTACTGGCGCAATTTGCTGTCGAGTTAGGACTGAATAATGACCAATGGTCAAAATATTTAGATGCGATCGATCAAGATCAACAAGATGAATATATTCAGCATGCACGCCAATTATTATCCCATGTTCGAGGACAAGGTTTTCCAACATTGGTGTATGAAAATCAACATGGTGAAATGGGCAAAATACCGCTTCATGGTTTTTATAATAAATCAGAGGATTTTGTACGTTTTTTAGATCAACAACTACTTAAATCTTAATTTAATTCTAAAGAGAGCCAACAATATGAAATTATTCTTAAAAACACTTCTTGCAAGTTCAGTGATGTTGAGTGCTTCTGCATTTGCAGCAGAGTTAAGCTATAAAGTTTATAACCCACAAGCACAAGGCATTTTTCCAGTTACATCTACACTTATTTCGGGTGAAAAAGATGCAGTGCTGGTCGATGCGCAATTTAGTGTTAACGATGCAAAGAACTTGGTTAAAATCATTCAAGACAGCGGTAAAAACCTTAAATATATTGTGATTACAGCGGGTGATCCAGATTTTTATTTTGGTTTAGAGCCACTGGTACAAGCGTTTCCAGATGCAAAAGTGATTGCAACCCCAGAAGTTGTTAAACATATTGAAGCAACCAAAGAAGGTAAGTTTGCTTATTGGGGACCTATCTTAAAAAATGGTGCGCCATCTCAAGTGATTGTACCGAGTGCTATTGAAGATAAAACCATTGTGCTAGAAGGTGAAAAAATTGAGATCAAATCACCGGGTAAATACGCATCTTATCTTTGGGTTCCAAGCAATCGTACAATTCTAGGTGGTGTAGGGTTATCTTCAGGGATTCATCTGTGGACAGCAGATGCACAAACTGAAAAAGAACGTAACGAATGGCGAAAAACGGTAAAACAAATGAATCGTTTAAATCCACGTGCAGTGATTCCTGGACATTATATTGGTGATATTCCAACAGGAACTCAAGCAATCGACTTTACTTATCAATACCTTGTGGATGTTGATCAAGTTTTAAAAGATCATAAAGATTCAGCATCAGTGATTGCTGCTTTAAAAGAAAAATACCCGAACTTGGCTGAAGAAAGCTCTTTGGAGTTAAGCTCTAAAGTGTTGACGGGTGAGATGGAGTGGAAATAATTTAACAATGACCTATTGTTTTAAATTCATGAACTTCGTGATTGTTGGTGAACGAGGATAATGGGTTAAGCTAATCAGGTGAAACTTAATCTAAGATCAGGATTAAGTTTCATCATTAAAGCCATCGATTTGTTCTAAGCGGCATTTTGAGTTTCAAGGCCCAATACACAATCAACATTTAAAAAATCTCTCACAGTATTCCATTTCATCGTCACGTTGTATTTCTGTATCGAACGTGAGTATTGATCGTAGAAAAAATAAAAATTTCTTAAAATCTAATTAAATAAAAATCAGATACTTACTGTTAATAAAAGCAGGGTTTATCGGCAGCGATAGTCTAATAAAAATTGAATTCAGCATATGTTTTAAAATTGTAGAAATAGGGGTTTTCCCTCATTCAAAAATCATTTTAGGGCAGAATATACTGTGCATGTTGAATATATCCTCTATAAGAACGCTTGGAGTAAAAAATGACTGAACTAAGTAAAATACCTACACCAGATACTGCTGAAGATAATGCATTTTTTCCATCCCCTTATTCTTTAAGCCAGTACACCGCATCGAAAACAGATTATGACGGTACGACTTATCCCAACCCATATCGTGGCGACAAAAAAATTCTGATGATTGCAACGGATGAGCGCTATATCCTGATGCAGAACGGCAAATTCTTTTCTACAGGAAATCATCCAGTTGAAATGTTACTTCCGGTATTTCATTTAGACAATGCAGGCTTTGAGTTTGATATTGCAACGCTCTCAGGCAATCCTGCCAAGTTGGAAATGTGGGCGATGCCGAATGAAGATAAAGTGGTTTTAGATACTTATGCAAAGTATGCTGAAAAACTTAAAAACCCGTTAAAGCTTGATGATATTTTGGACGAGATCATTGCTGGAAACTCGCCATATGTAGGGGTTTTCATTCCCGGTGGTCATGGTGTACTCGCGAAAATTCCTGAAAGTAAAAGTGTTAAAAAAGTTTTAGAATGGGCGATAAACAATGATAAATATGTGATTACACTGTGTCATGGACCCGCAGCTTTACTTGCCGCAGCCGTCGATGAAAAACCAGAAAACTATATATTTAAAGATTATGAAATTTGTGTATTTCCTGACTTTTTAGATAAAGGCGCAAATATTGAAATTGGTTATATGCCTGGGCCATTACAATGGTTGGTGGGTGAAAATCTCGATAAATTAGGCGTTAAAATCCTAAATAAAGGTATTACAGGGCAAGTGCATAAAGACCGAAAACTTCTGACTGGAGATAGTCCTTTGGCATCGCATAATTTAGGTAAGTTAGCCGCTGAAACCTTATTGGCTGATCCTGAATTGGTATAAGCATCAATCAAGACGTTGTTTCTATTTAGACGCAATTTTTTATCTCAATATTGGAGATCTAGGGGCGATCTGCTACTGATCTCCAATATTTTAGTTTTAAGTGTTCAGTTTAGTGAGAAGACGGCTTTATGAGACTTGCAAGCAATCAACTGGCCGATTTATTGTTTCAGACTGTTCACCAATTGAGACAAGCACGTGACCTCGAAAGTCTATTTAAAATTCTGGTGGGATTTGCTGCTCAGCTAAATTTTGATCGGATTATTGTATGTAGTGTTTCACCTCAAAACCAACATGAATGGATTGATGAAGTTTTCTTTGTGCATGGCAATTGGGTTGATCGCAGCAATATCGAAGAGCGTGAAGTATATTTACGCCGCTGCCCCATCACCAAGCATATTTTTGAATACGATGAAGCCTTTTTTTGGGCAAAGAGCTCGCATAAAAAAACTGCAAAAGAAACTTATCGGATTATCAAAAGCCCTCTGCATCTTGGTGAGCTCAATGGAATACAAGTGCCCGTATTTGGTCGAACAGGTTTAGAAGGGGCAATTTCATTTGCGGGTGAAATTTCGGATATGAGTGATGATTTTAAACTTACAGTGCAGATGGTTGGTAATATTGCCTTTGGTGAAATTCTACATAAACAAAAGCATAGAATTGCGCATAAAAAAATACTGACCAAACGTGAAAAAGAAGTTTTAAAATGGGCAGCAGTGGGTCAAAAGCATTTCGAGATTGCCGACATTTTAAAAATTTCAGAGAGAACTGTTGAAAATCATTTACGCAGTATAAGAAAGCGCTTAGGGGTAAAATCTACTGCTCAAGCAATTGCTTCTGCCATCATCAGCAGAGAAATTGAATTATAAAGCAGCCCGATGTTTGCGACTTTTAAACATGCAGGCTTAGTCAAAAATATAGTGATTCTTTTACGAAGCATAGCGTGAGCATTGAGATTTTAAGTCCCCCCTCAAAAAAAAAGAAGAAAAGAAATAAAATAATAATGATCGCCAAATAAAAACCAGAAGGACTTTTTCTTTGGCGTGTATATCTAGAAAATTTGGTCTGTATTCACGATGCCCAAATTGAAGTAATTAGATTTTATCGATGCCTAAAAATAAATAAATTTTGAAATTTTATCGGCATACTCAACCACATTTTGAGAAATTTCACCTCTAAATAAATCTTCTGTATAGGTGCTTAATGGGCAACTTACAGATAATACGGCAGCGATTTCTTGAGTTGCTTGACTATAAATCGGTGCAGCGCTGGCAGCCATGTCGGTATTAAAGTGGCCCCAACTGATCATAAAATCCTGACTGCGGACATAATTTAAACGTTCTAATAAACTCGCTAAATCACGTGGTGTACGATCAGAATAGACTTTCCAATCGGTAAAATGTTCATAACGCTTAACCACTTCAGCCTCGGAAAGGCGAGATAAAATTAATTGTCCAATTACGGTGGCATGGGCATGCCAACGTGTACCAATATGCACATTACTGGTAAATGAACCAATAGATTGGGCATTGCTGATAAAGACAATATCAGTGCCTTCTAAAATCGAAAGATGCACAGCAATTTTAATTTTATCGCGTAATTCACGCATGATGGGGCTAGCCAGATCAGTCAGCGATGATTTGGATAAGCTGTTAAAACCAAGTTCCATCACGTTGCTGTTCAGCGCATAAGTCTTTTGCGACATTTTTCTTAAATAACCACAAAACTCTAAGGTGTGGATTAAACGAAAAGCACTCGAACGGTTTACATCTAATTTTTCTGCGATTTCAGAAATGGTCATTTCCTGATGCTGTTGATCAAATAATTTTAAAATGGCTAAGCCACGCACCAAACCCGGTACTAAATAACGCTCATCATTATTGGGTTCAGCATTTTGCTCCAAGAGAGCATCTGTATTTATTAAGTTCATTGCCAAGTTGCCCTGTGTTTATTTTGCAATTCCTGCACATGGAATACCACTATAGTAATCATCAATTTTTCTAATCTCAATGTTTATATATAAAACATTTTTTTGATTAAGAAACATCTAAAAATATAACTTTTTATTAATCCATTGAAAAACATAAAAATATAGTATTTGACAAGCAAAATGATCAAAGCTTATGCTATTCATTATGTTTTAAATGCTAAATTAAGTTTTATATATAAAACAAATAAGGATGCAAAAATGAGTTGGATCTCAGTTTGTCAGCAAGATGACATTACCGAAGACGAGCCGAAAGCCATAGAAGTCGAGGGTAAGAAAATTGGTGTTTTTTTTATCGATGACAATTATTTTGCGATCGAGAATGTTTGCCCACATGCCTTTGCGTTGCTAACAGAAGGTTTTATTGAAGATCAAACTGTGGAATGCCCATTACATGAGGCAATTTTTGATATTCAAACAGGTGAGCTAAAGAGTGGACCGGGATGTCGTGATTTGTGTACTTATCCCGTACGTGTTGAAGGGCAGGACGTTCAAATTCAACTATAAGTCTTATTTATAAGGATGGAATCTCATGAAAACGTTTAATGAGAAGCTAGCGAACTGGATTCATGCCACGCCAGCGACCGAAGCAGGGATCAACAATATTCAAATACCGGGACAGCCAGAACTTCTGGTTTGGCAAACACGCTATAAAGTGCCAACAGTCTATGAGCAGGATTTTGTTCAACATTTAATTCAAGCCTTTTCTTCAGGCGTAACAGAACTTACTGATTTGGTTCAATCTTTAAATCAACAAGGTTTTCGTTGCGAGTCTGGTGATCTTTGGACTTCTGAAACATTTTCTGAAGAAATGCAACGTTTAGGTTATTGATTCAAGGAAGAACAGTGATGAATGCAGCAGTAACAGTGACTCCGAGTGTTGAGGAGTATTTAGATTTAGGTTTACGTGATCAATGGCATCCGGTACTGGCAAGTTGGGAAGTCGCAGCCAATCCTGTGGGTATTACCCGTTTAGGTGAAAATATCGTGGTTTGGCGTGATGACCAAGGTCAGGTGCATGCTTTAGAAGATCGTTGTCCGCACCGTGGTGCGCGTCTTTCTTTAGGCTGGAACTTAGGTAATCGCGTTGCATGTTGGTATCACGGCGTTGAAGTTCGCTATGATGGCAAGGTTGAAGATGTACCCGCAGTAAATGAATGCCCAATGAAAGGCACAACCTGTGTGAAAAGCTACCCAGTGATTGAACAACATGGTGCAATTTTCCTGTGGTTTGGGATTGATCCAAATGAAGTCGCTAAACCCCTTGATTTTCCTGAGCAATTGGCGAGTGAGGAGTGGAGTTCATTCCTATGCCAAGCGGATTGGAAGGTCAATCATCAATATGCGATTGATAACGTGATGGACCCAATGCATGGCACCTATTTGCATTGTACCTCGCACTCAATGGCGGACGGTGAACGTACTGCAGAAATGAAACACCGCTCCACTGAAAATGGTTTTGTCTTTGAAAAAGAAGGGCAAACAGGGATCAATTTTGACTGGGTTGAATATGCCAATACCGGTGCAAGTTGGTTGCGTCTTTCGATTCCTTATCGTAAAGATTTTGGTCCAGGCGGTGAGTTTTGGATTGTGGGTTATGCCACACCGATTGATGCTCAAAATACCCGTGTTTTCTTCTGGCGTTGTCGTAAAGTCAGTGGTTGGCAACGTAATGTCTGGCGTTTTCTTTATCGCAATCATTTAGAAAAACTGCATTGGGATGTCTTGGAACAAGATCGAGTTATTTTAGAAAATCTTGCGCCAAATGCACGTCAACATGAATTCCTCTATCAACATGATGTCGGTTTATCGCGCTTACGCCGTTTAATGAAAAAAGAAGCGGAAAAGCAATTAAAGAAAATTGCGAGCTTGAATAGCTCAAACCGTATTGAAATGCAGGAACAAGTTCATGGTTAATGTCGCATTGTTGCAGGGCAAGAAAGTCTTTGTTACAGGCGCAGCAAGAGGCTTGGGACGAGACTTTGCACAGGCCATTGCCGAAGCAGGTGCTCAAGTGGTCATGGCGGATATCTTGACAGATCTTGTGCAACAAGAAGCAGCAGTATTGCAGGCACAGGGTTTACAGGTGACTGCGGTCACGATTGACTTGGCTGATGCTGATTCGATTCAACAGGCTGTTCAGCAAGCAGCTGAACATTTAGCTGGAATAGATGGTTTGGTGAATTGCGCTGCACTTGCGACCAATGTGGGTGGTAAAAGCTTGATGGATTATGACGCCGATCTATGGGACCGGGTCATGAACATCAATGTCAAAGGGACGTGGTTGGTCACCAAAGCATGTGTGCCATATCTCAAGCAGTCCGATGCAGGCAAGGTGATTAATGTGGCATCGGATACGGCTTTATGGGGCGCACCTAACTTGATGGCTTATGTTGCAAGTAAAGGTGCTTTGCTGGCAATGACCCGTTCGATGGCAAGAGAGTTAGGGCCATTTAATATCTGTATAAATACGCTTTCTCCAGGATTGACGCTGGTTGAAGCAACAGAATATGTACCGCAAGAACGTCATGATTTATATGTAAATGGCCGTGCCATTCAACGTCAGCAGTTACCACAGGATCTGAACGGAACAGCACTTTATTTACTTTCGGATTTGTCCTCATTTGTGACTGGACAGAATATTCCCGTAAATGGTGGTTTTGTCTTTAATTAAGGAATTGTTTCATGATTACAGGGATTGAGATTTTAAAGTTTGGCGTTGAGGATCGGGCTGCTTCAAATAAATTTTTGGCAGATTTTGGTTTAAAGCCAAGCCAATCAGATATTGAGGGTACGGATCTTTACCAAACCCAGAACGGTAGTAAAATTTATTTATTTGATTGTGATGATCAGCGTCTACCACAGGCCATCGAGTCAGGCTCAACTTTACGTGAAGTGACTTGGGGCTTGGATGATGCAGCACAGGATTTGGCTGATTTAGCAACTCGCCTGAAAGATGTAGATGGTTATCAAGCCACGGCTGACATGCTGCAATGCTTAGACCCAAATGGGATGACCATTCGCTTTCAAGCCAGCTTTACCCAAGAGCTACCTGCGTTAAAAACAGAAGGGATTAATCAATACGGCAGTATCACTCGTGTCAATGCAGCTAGTCCAGTGTATGAAAAAGGGCAACCTGTTGCGATTGGACATGTGGTGTTCTTTACCCCAGATTTAGAAAAAACAGAATCGTTCTATATCGAAAAGCTCGGTTTCTTCTTATCGGATGCTTATCGTAATCGTGGTGCTTTTTTACGTTGTCGTGGCAAAGGCTATCACCATGATTTGTTTTTGCTTTCGGTACCCAATAAACCTGCTGGACTCAATCATGTGGCCTTTGTGGTGCGTGATATTCATGAAGTGATTGGCGGTGGCTTAAACATGAACCGTTCTGAATGGTCTACTTTTATTGGTCCGGGTCGTCATCCAATTTCTTCGGCTTACTTCTGGTATGTCAACTCACCTTTGGGTGGTGCATTTGAATACTACACCAATGATGATTATTTGACGGAAGAATGGCAACCACGTGTTGAAGAACATTGTTTAGAACTCTTTACTGAGTGGGCGGTTGAAGGTGGTTTAGATGACCACACTCGTCGCCAAGTCAAACCTGTATAAGCAGTTGGAACAGAGAGATTAAGCTATGCAAAGAATTGTCATCGTTGGCGCAGGACAAGCCGCAGGTTGGGCGGTCAGCACACTCCGTCAACATGGATTTCTAGGTGAAATTCATGTGGTATCCAATGAGGAACGGGTATTTTACGAACGCCCACCGCTGTCAAAACAAGTCCTCTCCAAAGAAGCCAGTTATGACAGTTTGCATCTGTTCTCTGCTGAACAGGTTCAAGATTTTAATATCGAGTGGCATAAACCAGCTGTGGCAACTCAAGTGGATCGCCAACAAAAACATGTGGTTTTAGAAAGCGGTCAAGTTTTGCCTTATGACAAATTATTGATTGCGACTGGAAGCCGAGCACGTGTGCCAGTCAATACATGGCAGTTTATTCCCAATGTGGTGACTTTACGTAATGTACAAGACTGTGAACGTTTAGCCGAAATCTTACAACATACGCAAAAGTTAGCAGTAATTGGTGGTGGTTGGATCGGCTTGGAAATTGCAGCAACGGCACGGAAACAAGGCAAACAAGTGCATGTTTTTGAATACGGTGATCGACTTTGTGCACGTAGCGTTAGCCCTGATGTGTCTGAATTTCTGCAAAATATGCATCAACAACAAGGTACTCAGATCCATTTAAATAGTAAAAATGTGCATTTGATTGAAGCAGGTCAACAGCAAGTTGAAGTGGTGAATCATCCAAATGCCAGTGAACTGTTTGATTGTGTAGTAGTGGGTGCGGGTGCAGATATTGCCAAAGAGCTGGGTGTGAGTGCGGGTTTAGACGTTAAAGATGGCATTGTCGTCAATGGTTTTGGACAAACTTCAGACCAAGACATTTATGCCGCAGGTGATGTGGCGATACATCCAAGTTTGGGCTATTGCATTCAGTCTTGGGCCAATGCACAAAATCAAGCCATTGCCACGGCAAAGTCAATGTTAGGTATGGATACGGAATATCTGGATATTCCTTGGTTATGGTCAGATCAGTATCACTACAACATTCAGATTTTAGGAACTTACCAACCTGAAAAAACTAAGCAGATTGTGCTACGTCAAAATGCAGCAGATCAGTGCAGTTATCTTTATCTGGATGAGCAAAACTGTTTGATCAACATGATTGCAATCAATGACTCAAAACTGGTCAAACTGGCAAAACGCTGGATGCAATCCAATACCGTGTTAGACCCCAAATTATTAGCAGACCCTGAATTTAATGTAATGAAATTAAAACCGTAAACCTTAGAGTCTGTTGATATTTAAACCATTGTGAAATGTCAACAGCACCTAGATCCGGTTCATGACTCAATCGAAGGAATGAAATATGAGTAATGAAGAGAAAAGTGGATTGAAGCATTGGGTTCCTGCTTTTGTCCTGATGATCTGTGTCGTTCTGGCATTTTTCGACAAAATTAGTATCGCAGTCTTATTTGCTGACCCGCACTTTCAGGGCGCGATGGGGATTGCCCAAGACAAAGCAAAACTTGGATGGTTAATGACCAGCTTTTTATTGGCTTATGGTTTTTCCTCTGTGTTCTTAAGCTTCTTAGGCGATATTTTTAGCCCTAAAAAAATGCTGTTTTGGAGTGTCTTATCTTGGGGAATACTCATGTTCTGTATGGGTTTTACCACCAATTATACAGGGATGTTGGTCCTCCGCGTTCTGCTTGGATTAGCTGAAGGCCCATTATTTGCCTTGGCTTATACCATCGTGAAACAAACCTATACAGATCGTCAGCAAGCACGTGCTTCCACCATGTTTTTGTTGGGTACGCCGATCGGTGCCTTCTTGGGTTTTCCAATTACCGCGGCTGTTCTCGCAAACCATGATTGGCATACCACCTTCTTTGTGATGGCTGGTTTAACTGTAATTGCACTGATTGCGATTGTCTTTGGCTTACGTAATTTACAACTCAAGAAAACCATTGAGCTGGAAGCGACCAGTAAACGTGTCAATTTTAAAGGGCATATCCATAACACCAAGGTGCTATTACAGAACGGTTCATTTTGGTTGGTGTGTATTTTCAATATTGCACTGATGACTTATCTGTGGGGATTAAACAGTTGGGTTCCATCCTACCTGATTCAAGACAAGGGCTTTAACCTTAAAGAGTTTGGTATTTATTCAAGTTTCCCATTTATCGCCATGTTGATTGGTGAAGTGATTGGTGCATTTCTTTCTGACAAGTTAGGTCGTCGTGCCATTCAAGTTTTTAGTGGCTTATTGGTGGCCGGCATCTTTATGTATGTCATGGTCATTATGACAGATCCAATTTTAGTGATTGTTGCAATGTCTCTTAGCGCAATGGCTTGGGGCTTTGGTGTCGCAGCAATATTTGCACTACTTGCTCGTGTGACCACTGCTGATGTGGGCGCGACTGCGGGTGGGATTTTTAATGGACTGGGTAATTTTGCCAGTGCAATTGCACCCGTTCTGATCGGTTACATCGTGATGCAAACCCATAGTTTTAATTTAGGAATTACCTTCTTAGCAGCAGTTGCTGTGATTGGATCGTTCTTCTTAGTTCCTTTACTAAAACGTTATTAATTCAAGATATCTAGGAGTTAAAACATGACTACTCAACAATTCGAATCATGGTCACAGCCTGAAGGTACAAGCTTACAAGATTGGTTAAATACCCGTATCGCACGTTTTGAAACACGTAAATATGATTTTGATGCCTTGAAGTTCCAAGCGGACTATGACCCCAAATATCGTCGTGCCCAAATGCGTTATATGGGCACGGGTGCAACAGGTGTAGTGAATGATGGCAACACTGTTCCAGCAGAAAACTTCACTTTTTCAACCATGGTTTTACCTCCGCAGTGCGAAGGGCCTTTGCATATTCATCATGATGTTGAGGAAGTGTTTTTTATGTTGCGTGGTGAGATTGACCTATTTATCGAACATAACGGTGAGAAATTTCAAACCAAACTTAAAGAGCGTGATCTGATTTCAATTCCACCTGGAATTTACCGTGGCTTGTTTAATCCAGGTCAGGAAGATGCCTTGATGTGTGTGATGTTAGGTGCGGGTAAACCGACCATTCCGAACTATCCACCAGAACATCCATTGTCGCAAATCAAACGTTGATTGAATCGACAAAGCCCAGCCCTACAGCAAAGGAATCCAGCCATGACATTGCTTGATCGATTAGCCAAATATCCAGTCAAAACCATTGTAGTTGATGGACAAGTACACGCCTATCGTGAGGCGGGTCAAGGCCAGCCGTTGATTTTGCTACATGGGATTAGTTCGGGTTCTGCTTCATGGATCAACCAACTTGATGTACTGAGTCACTCTTTTCGTGTGATTGCTTGGGATGCACCGGGTTATGGCTTATCAGAAGGTTTAAATACAGCGCAACCGAATGCAGAAGATTATGCACAACGTTTGTTGGGTTTAATCGATGCTTTGGCAATTTCGCAAGCCATTTTGGTTGGTCATTCCCTTGGGGCTTTACAGGCCAGTGCTTTTGCTCATCTTTATCCTGAACGTGTACAGACTTTGCTGATTGCCAATGTAGCACAAGGTTATCAACGTTCAGATGAGGAAAGCAAATCACAGGTTTATCAAAAACGCCCAATGCTGTTGAAAAGCTTAGGTCATGCAGGCATGGCGGCAAGTCGTGGACCGCATTTAATTTATAAACAAGATACTCAAGCTTTGGCTTTGGTCACAGCGGTGATGCAGGATTTGACCCTAGACGGTTTTACCCATGCATCGTATTTGTTGGCCTATGACGAAATTAGAAATTATTTAACAGATATTCGTGTTCCTTGCGTCGCGATTGCAGGCGATCAGGACCAAATTACACCTGCACAAGGTATCCAAGACCTTGTCGCAGAAATGCAATTGAGCCGATGTCATCTGATTACAGATGCAGGTCATCTGAGTTATGTCGATCAACCACAACAGTTTAACGACATTATTTTATCGGCACGTTAATACTCAAACGAGAGAAAAAAATGAGCTTCCAAGTTGAAGGAAAAATAGCAGTAGTAACAGGTGGCTCGTCAGGCATTGGTTTGGCTGCTGTCGAAATTTTAGTTGCAGAAGGTGCCCAAGTGGCATGGTGTGGTCGGGATGAACAGCGTTTAGCAGAATCAAAAAATTATATTTTGGAAAAGTATCCGCAAGCCCATATTTTTACTCAAGCCTGCAATGTTTTAGACAAACAAGATGTAAAACGCTTTGCACAACAGGTCAATCAAAATTTAGGCAATGTCGACATGTTGATCAATAACGCAGGTCAAGGGCGTGTATCCAATTTTGAAGACACCCAAGATGAAGATTGGATGAAAGAAATTGAATTGAAGTATTTCAGTGTCTTGCATCCTGTCCGTGCATTTTTAGATGATTTAAAAAATTCGGCGTGTGGATCAATCACCAATGTCAATTCCTTACTGGCCTTGCAACCTGAACCACACATGATCGCGACTTCATCGGCACGCGCCGCTTTGCTGAATTTAACTCATTCCTTAGCACATGAATTTAGCCAATATGGGATTCGGGTGAATTCAATTTTATTGGGCATGGTGGAGTCAGCACAGTGGAAACGCCGTTTTGAAACACGTTCAGATAGCCAAGCGTCATGGGAACAGTGGACAGGCAATATTGCAAAAAATCGTGGTATTCCAATGCAACGTCTAGGTAAACCTGAAGAACCAGCAAACGCTTTGGTGTTCTTGGCTTCACCATTGGCATCCTATACTACGGGTGCAGCCTTGGATGTCTCTGGTGGATTTAACAAACATTTATAAGGTGTGCCCATGAAACAGTTGATGATGATTGGTTTCGGTGCAATGGCAGCAGAAGTGTACGCACATATGCCACAAGATTTACAGCTTAAATGGATTGTGGTGCCTGCACGCAGTGTTGAAAAAGTACAGGCACAAGTATCCGCTCAGGTACAGGTAATTAGTTCGATTGATGCATGCCTTGGCACGCCTGATTATGTGATCGAAGTGGCAGGCCAAGCGGCGGTAAAAGAACATGCCCAAAAGGTGTTAGAGAAAGGTTGGACCATTGGTCTGATTTCAGTAGGAACCTTAGCCGATAGCGATTTTTTTAATCAACTGAAACAGACTGCGGAACAACACGATGCCCATCTGCATCTTTTAGCGGGTGCGATTGCAGGGATCGATGGTATCTCTGCAGCAAAAGAAGGTGGTTTGGAAAAGGTCACCTATAAAGGCTGTAAAAGCCCGAAGAGTTGGCGTGGCAGTTATGCTGAACAATTGGTTGATCTCGATCAGGTCAGTGAAGCTATGGTTTTTTTTCGTGGTACAGCCAGAGAAGCAGCACTGAAGTTTCCAGCCAATGCCAATGTTGCAGCAACCATTGCACTCGCAGGTTTAGGCATGGATGAAACCATGGTTGAGCTTACGGTTGATCCAAAAACTAATAAGAACAAGCACACCATTGTGGCAGAAGGCGTGTTTGGTGAAATGACCATTGAATTGGTGGGTGTGCCTTTGGCAAGCAATCCTAAAACCTCAACTTTGGCTGCGCTTAGCGTGATTCGTGCATGTCGCAATAGCGTTGAAGCAATTCAGATTTAAAAGGATTTGATCATGGTAAAGGAAATTTATATCGCAGGTGAATGGCGATTAGGTAAAGGCAATACGATTCAAAGTCTGTTTCCAGCAGATCAATCTGTCAATGCTGAAATTTCTACAGCGAGTTTAGATGATGTCAATGAAGCAATTGAAAAAGCAGACTTGGCATGGCGACAAGCGGGCTGGCGCAATAGCATGCCACATGAACGTGCGCGTATTTTGTATAAAGTGGCAGAGATTATTGAAGCGCGTGTAAATGAGCTTGCAAAATTACAAACCCGTGATAATGGTAAGCCACTGGCTGAAACACGTGGTTTAGTGATGAGTGCAGCCGCGACAGCACGCTATGTTGCCGCAGCATGTGAAACGCTGAATGATGAACTCACCACACAACGTGCGGCTGACTTTATGACCATGAGTGTGCATGAACCTGTCGGTGTGGTGGCCGCGATTACACCGTGGAATTCACCGATTGCCAGTGAAGTTCAAAAACTTGCCCCTGCGCTTGCTGCTGGAAATGCGGTGATCCTTAAACCGGCAGAGGCAACGTCTTTAATTGCCTTGGAACTTGCGAAAATCTTTGAACAAGCAGGACTGCCAAAAGGCTTACTCAGTGTTTTAGTGGGGCGTGGTTCTGTAATTGGTGATGCCATCGTAAAGCATCCTTTGGTCCGCAAAATTTCATTTACTGGCGGAACCACTACAGGGCGTCATTTGGCTCATCTTGCCGCAGATAAATTGATTACCACCTCATTAGAGCTTGGTGGAAAATCCCCTACGATTGTTATGCCTGATGCAGACATTGAATTGGCTGCTAAAGGTGTGGCTTATGGGATCTTTAGTTCCGCAGGACAAGCCTGTATTGCAGGTTCACGACTCTTCGTGCATCACAGTATTTACGATCAGTTCCTTAAGCGTTTGGTTGAAATTACCAAAGCTTTACGAGTGGGACATCCAGAAACAGCGGGTGTACATTTGGGCTCTTTAATTAATCCAAAGCATTTGGCTTCTGTCGATGCCTATGTGCAATTGGCCAAGCAAGAAGGTGGTCAAGTTGTAGTGGGTGGTCAAGCGCTGACGGATGGTGATTTGGCGAAAGGAAGTTATTACTTACCGACCATCATCACCGGCTTAAATAATACTGCACAAACCTGTCAGGAAGAGATTTTTGGTCCAGTCTTGGTGGTGATGAAGTATCACGATGAAGCTGATTTAATCACCCAAGCCAACGACAGTTGTTTTGGGCTTGCAGCAGGAATCTGGACTGAAAATTACCGTAAAGCTTGGCAAATTGCGCGTGCTTTGGAAGTCGGTACAGTCTGGATTAATACCTATAAAAAATTCTCTATTTCGGCACCGTTTGGTGGCTTTAAAGAAAGTGGTATCGGGCGTGAAAAAGGGCGTTTAGGTATTTTGTCTTATATGCAGCAAAAAAGTATTTATATGGGATTAAGCGAACAGCCAAATCCTTGGTGTGAATAATAAATTCATGGAATGAAAAAGTTTTTGAGGAATAAACAATGACAGAACGTGTAAATGTAGGCGAAGCAATCGCGCGTGTTTTAGAAGCACACCAAGTGGAAAGTATCTATGGGGTGATTTCAATTCATAACCTACCAATTGCAGATGCCGTAGGGCGTCGTGAAAAAATTCGTTTTGTGGCAGCGCGTGGCGAAGCAGGTGCAGTCACGATGGCAGATGGTCACTCACGCTTTAAAGGTTTAGGGGTTGCTTTGACCAGTACCGGTGCTGGGGCAGGCAATGCAGTAGGTTCATTGATTGAAGCGATGAATGCTGGAAGTCCTGTGTTGCATTTAACAGGGCAAGTTGAACGTGAATATCTTGATCGTGATGCCAGCTTTATCCATGAAACCAAAGATCAACTGACCTTCTTACGTGCTTCAAGCAAAGCTGCATTTCGTATTACCAGCCCAGACAATGCAGTGGGTGTAATTCGTGAAGCAATTCGTGTTGCAACCACAGTACCGATGGGGCCTGTAAGTGTTGAGCTCCCGATTGATGTGCAAGCTGCAGAAATTGACTTGCCATTGAATTTAGGTCCTGTCAAAGCGCTTGAATTACCGCAGGCTGAGCAAGTTGAAATAGATTTAATTGTTGAAGAAGTTAAAAAAGCCAAACGCCCCATCTTCTGGATTGGTGGTGGCACATTAAATAGTGTTGATGAAGTGAAAGCCATTGCGGATCTTGGGATTCCTGTTGTTTCTTCTACCCATGCTCGTGGTGTGTTAGCGGATGAGCATCCACGTAGTTTAGGTGCATTCCATAATTCAGCAGGGGTTGAGCAACTGTTAAAAGAGGCTGACTTATTGGTGGTGGTGGGCTCGCGTTTACGCAGCAATGAAACTAAAACCTATTCGGTACAATTCCCTGATAATCTGATTCAGATTGATGCCAATCCAGTAGCACAGCAACGTAATTATAAAGTTCGTAACTTCATTTGTGGTGATGCCAAAGATGTATTACAACGTGTGCTCACAGGGCTAAGCGGTATCTCAAAAGTTGATGCAGATTATGATGCAGCGGTTGTTGCGGCAAAACAGTCAGCTATTGAGGCGTTGCGTACTCAGCTGGATCAATATGCCCTGATCTGTGATCACTTACGTGCGGCACTACCTCAAGACGGCATCTTTGTTCGTGACATTACCATGTCAGGCAGTACTTGGGGCAGCCGATTATTTCCAGTACAAGCACCAAATCAAAATATTCACTCACTTGCAGGGGCAATTGGTCTTGGTTTAGCCACAGCAATTGGTGCTTCTATTGCCAATCCAGATAAAAAAGTGATCGGCTTAGTAGGGGATGGTGGTTTGATGCTCGGTATCGGTGAGATTGCCACCATGGCACAAGAAAATACCAACATGGTGCTGATGATCATGAACGATGGTGGTTATGGCGTCATGCGTGGTATCCAAAAGAATTACTTTGAAGGGCGTCAATATTTCAATGAATTGCATACCCCAGATTATAAAATCTTAGGGGAAGCAATGGGAGTGAAAAGCTGGAAAGTGGGCAGTGCAAATGAGTTTAAAAGCGTGATTCAACAAGCGGTCGATTTTCAAGGGCCAAGTGTGATCGAATTGGATATGAATTCGATTGGACCACTGAACTTTGCAGGACCACCGCAGAAAAAACTCTATTAAACCCAGTTGAACATCCGATGCTGGCATCGGATGTTCAGCAAAAGCTTCGGCAAATTTTTTTGCTCAAAATACAATAAAAACTATGTTTTATAGGTAAAACAAAAGTCCAACAGGATCGTTGGAACACAAGGGAAGGAAGCAATTATGAAAAAGACAGCTATCGCGATGCTACTTGCAGCAATTTATTTGGGTACCACATCCAATGTTTTGGCGCAAAGCTCAGCATTAGAATGGAAAAGTGAAGATGGGACGGACTCTATAAAATTGGGTGGCGTGGTGCGATTAAACCAACGCTATGAAAATTGGGAAGGGCCCAATGATGGCTTTGGCAAACTCTATTTTGATATTTTTAGAGTCGATGTAAAGGGTAAATTTGACGATGCCTATTTTAATGCAAGTTATCTGTTTCAAGATCAAGAGAAGCGCTCGATTGAAAAAGCTTATGTGGGCTACAATTTAGACCAACAGAATAGTCTAGAAGCAGGATTTGTATATAAGCCTTTTGCGATTTATCCTTATCCGCAAAATGGTTGGACTTACCATATCCCATTCTTTTTGGGCTATGGCAATAACATTGCGCCAGGTTTGAACTGGAATTTTCATAATCAGGACTGGGATGTAAAATTGGGCTATTACCCTGAAATGCTGGCAACCAATCTGCGCTATTCGCCCGAAAGTGCCACTTATGATGACCTAGCCGACAATGCATTTCCAAGTCAAAAAGCCTATCAAAATGAAAAGCGCCATCAATTCAATACGCGGATTGTGCGCAAGCTAGACACCAAAGTGGGTAAGCAGGAAGTCGGGGTATCAGGGGCAATTGCGCAATTGCATAATAAAACCACCGATAAAAATGGTCAATATTATGCAGTAGGGGTGCATAGCGATAACAATTACAAACGCTTTAATTTACAAAGCTCTGTGATTCATTATCAATATGATGCAAAGAATCCTGATGGGGTCAATAATGATATGACTTTAATGGGGAATAACGGATTTACCCCTGCTTATTTTATTGCCTCTGAAGCGACAGTTGCCAGTTTAAATCTTGCCTATACCTTACCTATGCAAAATATGGGCAAACTCAAAGCGATCCGATTCTACAATGATTATAGTTATATGGATAAGAAACGTGATGATTGGTCAGATTCTCAAATGAATACCACTGGGATGATGTTTATTGCGTCACCCTTTATGGTGTGGGCCGATTATACTTGGGGGAAAAATGCCAATATTATTGGTGGTGCAATGAATTCAACCGGTTTTAGCTCGACCGTTTCACCCTATAGTGATCAATGGTTGTATCGTATCAATTTAAACCTTGGATTTAGTTTTTAGAAAGCTGATTTGGGAATTGATTTATTTATTACGCCGATATTTGCTATGGCAATAACCGCTTTGTTGCACTTAGATTTAAACACCGCTGGATGACATTTACTTATCATTTGAGTATCTGTCAAAGCAGCGGATCGGCTGTGTATGCAACAAAGCATGTTTATCGGATCAATTTTATAACTTCACAAGCGCATACGACGATCGTTTACGCTTGTTTTGCTAAGGCCATCAACGACTTTAATTGCTGAACTTCCAGTGGGGTAGCATGTTGTAACGGTTTTCTTGGTTCACCTACAGAAAAACCTAATTCATTTAAACCCGCTTTGACTGTTTTAGGTAAGCCACCTTGTACAATAAAGCGCAGCAAAGGCAATTGACGATAAAACAAGGCTTTGGCGTGGTCTAAATCACCATCTTTGACTGCCTGATATAACTGACTTGGTAGCTCACCGAGTAGATTTGGCGCCACAGTACACCAGCCACTTGCCCCTGCACAAAATGCCTCAAGTGCCAAAGGATTACAACCATTATAAAAGGGCAACTGTCCTTGAGATAATTCATGAAATTTATGCATGCGCTGAATATCGCCAGTACTGTCTTTAACCATGCAAATATTCTCAATTTCTTGAAACATTTTCACGATCAATTCTGGTGACATATCTACACCACTGGTTGCAGGGTTGTTATATACCATGATTGGCAGCTTGGTCGATGCAGCAATTTGCTGGTAATAATCATAGATTTCTTGATCATTGAGTTTCCAGTAAGACACTGGTATCACCATAATTAGATCAGCGCCAAGCTCCTCAGCTTTTTGGGCTTTTTGAATCGCCATCGCCGTTGTGAGTTCAGAAATTCCCAACATGACTGGGACACGTTGATTAACGACTTCGATACTTTTTTGTGCGACTTGTTGCCATTCTTGCCAAGATAAATAGGCACTTTCACCAGCACTGCCCAATGGCACAATCGCATTACATTGTTGTTCTAGCAGAGCATTTAATGTGATGGTCAGCGCATCAACATCGACAGCTTGGGTGTCTGGGTGAAATGGTGTGATTGGGTATGCAATAATGCCTTCTAATTTCATTTTCATTACTCCTCGATACAGTCCGCATGATTTTTTAAAGCTTTACGCGCATAGTATGCAAAATTGACATGATTACGCTTGTTGGTAGAGACCCAGTCATGAGCTTCTTTTGCCAGTTCATGTGGGATAGGTTGAATTTGTCCAGCAGCCATTGCCAAAAGCTGAAGTCGGGCAGCGCGTTCAATTAAAATGGCTAAGTTGCAAGCCTCTTCAATGGTTTTACCTGCCACCAGCTGACCATGATGTGACAGTAGTACAGCGCGGTTTTTACCTAAGGCTTCTGAAATAAAGATACCTTCTTCATTGCCGACAGGGACTCCCGGCCACTCTCCCACAAAAGAACAGTCTTCGTATAAAGCGCAAGTATCCATTTGTGCGATCGCTAAGGGCACACGGAGCATTGACAACGCTGCAATATGTGTTGGATGGGTATGGATAATGCAATTCACTTCAGGATGTTGTTTATAGATCCATGTATGAAAGCGATTTGCAGGATTTGCCATACCTTGTTGGTCAAGTGGTTTTAGATCTTCATCAACTTCCAATAAATTTTGCGCGGTAATTTCATCAAAGCCGAGACCAAAACGCTGAGTGATAAAGGTATTGCCTTGCGTGGTACGACAAGTGATTTGTCCAGCTAAGCCAGCATCATGTCCGTGATCAAATAAAATACGGCAGGTTAATGCCAACTTTTGTCGATCTGTATAGCTTGAATCTTGAATAAATTGCTGCATGTTTTGCTGTGCATTTTGCATCAATTGCTGTTTGTCTAGTTGTGCCGTTTGCATAAATAAAACCTCTCGCTGAGTTGATTTTCACATCGCCTAAGTACAGAATAAAAATTCTGTGGATGGATTAAAATATCCAGTTTCTAAAACTTATATGGGCCAGAGAGTTATGCGTCAGCCTTGGAAAATTCGGCTACATTTAGAAGATCGTGAAGAAAAGACCCTTTTTTTAAAGTTGGCAAATCAGATTATTCAAGTGATTTTATCTGGCAGAATTACTCAGGGAACACGCTTGCCTGGTTCACGCACTCTGGCAGATGAACTTGGGATTAACCGAAAAACCGTACAATCGGTATATGAAGATTTGGAGGCACAGGGGTGGCTGGTCTCAAAAGCCAGACAGGGCACTTTTGTTTCAGAAAACTTACCAGACCTAAAAGTGCAGTCATCGCCTACACTCAAACAGATTGATATCACTCCCGTTTTTCCTACGCAGATACTTATCAAAAATGATGGTGTGCCAGACAATCGGTTGATCCCCTATGAATTGTTTTCTCGGGCTTATCGGCATGCATTGATTCAAGTGACACGCCATCAAACCATGGGATATGGAGATCCTCAGGGCAGTTTAGAACTTCGTCAAGCCTTATTAAATATGTTATCTATGGAGCGTTTTATACAAACCTCTATGGAAAACATTTGTGTGGTTCGTGGCAGTCAAATGGGGATTTTTCTAGCTGCGCGGGTTCTGGCTCAACATCAGTCTCAGCGTCATATGATTGTGGTAGAGCAATGGGCTTACCCACCGGCAGTAGAAACATTTCTTTCTAATCATTATCAAATTATTCGCGTGCGTTTGGATAAGCATGGTTTAGATACCGATCATTTAACTGAAATTTTGTCCAGCCATGCAGTTGCTGCGGTCTACACCACACCCCATCATCAATATCCAACGACAGTGACGATGTCTATGGATCGACGATTAAAACTATTAGAGCTTTCTAAAGCCTTTGATTTCTATATTATTGAAGATGATTATGACCATGAGTTTCATTATGACAGCCGACCCATTCCGCCGTTAATTAGCTTACCAGCAGCAGACAAAGTGATTCATATCGGCTCTTTGTCTAAAGTATTCGCGCCCAGTTTAAGAATTGGTTATGTGGTGACCAATGTACAGATTATTCAGGCGATGAAACAAGATATTTTGCTGATCGATAAACAGGGCAATGCGATTACTGAATTGGCAATGGCTGAGCTGATGCAGCAGGGTGAAATTAAGCGACATATCCGTAAAATGCGCAAGATTTATCAGCAACGTCGAGATTTTGCTGTGATGGCTTTTCAACAGACGTTTGAAGATAGGGTTAAAATAGCCACACCCGCAGGTGGCATGGCGTTGTGGGTAAAATTTAAGTTGCCTTATCAACAGCAGTTTTTAATGGTTTTAAAACAATTACATATTGATTCTGAATATGATTTTGGTTCGGTATGGCATCATTCAGATGATAGTTTTTATATTCGTTTTGGTTTTGCAGCCCTGACCGAATTGGAAATCCGTCAAACTGTTGAAAAGTTATATCAGGTTTTTGTGAGTTCATGATGCTCAAGAGATTGAAAAATCAGCTTAAGTCATGTTGAACTGACTTTAGAACGGTTTAGGTTTAAGTAAAGATGCTACAAATTGAAATAATCACAATATATTGAGATTTAAGTAAAAACCAGAAGCATTGTGTTTCTGGTTTTTTATGGATTAATTTAAAGGCATACGATATTCAATGACCCCTGGTTTTTCAGCAATCCAGTCATAGAGTTTTTGTGCAGTTTGATTGCTTTGTTGAGTGTGCCAATACAAACGCGCGCAGGGTTGAACTATAGCTTGCTGTTGTACATATTCAATCAGGCGCTTGCCTACATGTTGACCTCTTGCCTGTGGAGAAACATATAAGTCTTCTAGATAGCAAAAGTTGGTCTCGGCCCATGTCGAGCGATGGATCACATAATGTACAAAGCCAAGAACATGCTCAGCTTGTTTAGCAACAGCACAATATATCGGCTCTTGATCATCAAAAAAACGTTGCCAAGTGGTTTGCGTAACAGTGTTGGATAAAGCCACTTTGTAAAAGTCTTGATAAGCCAGCCAATACTCCAGCCATTGTTTATAGTCTTGTTGTGCAACAGGCACAATTTGAACCACTAAATTTTCCATAGGTATTCTCCAGTTGTCGGGAAAGAAAGAGGAGAAATGAGTTTAAGTATGATTGTGGTATTGAAATAAGATACACTTTGAGTATTTTTAACAGTACCAGTTTTGCTTATGGTGACAGTAACTTCTGCTTATTTCCCTCATTTGATCTTACCTAAAGGGGTGATTAAAGAGGGTTTATATAGCGTCTTACGTGATGCAATTTTAGATGGTCGTCTAGCTTCTGGAACCAAACTGCCCTCTAGTCGTGTCTTGGCAGAAATGATGTCGATTTCTAGAAATTCAGTCTTGGCTGCAATGGACCGTTTACTGGATGAAGGCTATATTGTGACCAAGCCAAGCTCTGGTACTTATGTCGCAGAGCTGATTCCTGATCAATTAATTTCTATACAAGAGATACCGACAGAATCTTCATCTGATATCTGTCACAAGCTAAATATTAATCCGCATATCGCAAGCTTATTACCTGCTTGGCAGCAACAAAATGTATCTGGGCAGGGTGAAAAAATATTTCATGTCGGCGTTGGTTGTATCGATTTATTCCCACATTCGCTTTGGGGGAAATTATTGGGACGTGCTTGGCGACAGTCTCATCAGCAATTGGGGCAGTTTCATGATTGTCGAGGCTATTTGCCTTTACGTCAGGCAATTTGTGATTATGTTCGTTCTACACGGGGACTAAAATGTGATGTACAACAAATTTTGATTGTAAATGGTACCCAACAAGCGATTCATCTTGCAGCTTATGCATTATTACAACCTTTGGATCAGATCTGTTTAGATGAGCCGGGCTATGATGCCGCTTTAAATATTTTTCGGAGTTTTGGCATTCAAGTTCATCCTGTATCAAGTGATCACGAAGGGATGAAAGTTGCCGAGATTATTCAGCATTATTCCGAAAGTAAATTAATCTATACCGCACCTTCACATCAGTTCCCTTTAGGTGGAACACTCAGTTTAAGTCGACGATTGGCCCTGTTGGAATGGGCAGCGAGTCAGCAAAAATGGATTTTTGAAGATGATTATAATAGTGAGTTTAGATATGGAACTCATCCAATTCAAGCCTTACAGGGCTTAGACCAACAACAAAGAGTGATCTATTCTGGTACTTTTTCTAAAATGATGTTTCCGGAGTTCCGACTTGGATTTATGGTGGTTCCAGAATCGCTGATAGAAACATTGAGTCTGGCAAAATACTATACTGATACGCGGAGTGCTTATTTAGAACAAGCGGCTTTGGCTTTGTTTATCAAAGAGGGGCATTATGCACGCCATGTACGTAAAGTGCGTAAAGCTTGCCAAGAACGTCAACAGGCATTAATTGCTGCGATTCAACAATTTCTTGCAGATGTATTGACTGTTCAGCCAACCGACTCAGGGATTCATGTGATTTGTTGGCTAAATGCCCCATGGACTGAGCAAAGCTTTATTGACCAGTGTCTTGCCATTCATTTGGCTGTTCAGCCTTTATCCCGCTACTGTCAACAACCTTATGAAAAAGCTGCGGTATTGTTTGGCTATGCAGCGCATACTCCAGATGAGATTAGCATGAATATTCAGAAGCTGGCGCAACAGATCAAGCACAAGTAACACGGATTCCAGTTTCATCTTCTATATTTCTTCATTTCCTATATAAATCGCTAGCTGGTCTAGCTGTATAAGCACTGATGATAATTGTTGTACATCTGTTTATGTAATGTTATAACATAACAATAAATTACAATTCGGAATCCATAATGCGTCATCATACTCTAGCAATCGCTATTTCTTTACCGGTCTTTCCTGCATATGCGATTGAAAATAAACAGCTGACTGTACTTCCTGTGATTCGAGTCAATGCCGAAAATGATCCATTTATCAATCAAAGTATTGTTGTAGAAAATAGAAATGCAGACAATAAAACTTTAGGTGATGCTTTAAAGCATCTTTCAGGGGTACAAAGTAGCGCTTTTGGTCCCAATTCAGGTGCGCCTGTGATTCGCAGTTTAAGTGGAAACCGAGTGCAGATTTTGGAAGATGGTCAGTCTATTTATGGAATGAATAGTATCAGCGGCAATATTAATATCCCTTTTGATCCTTTATTCACTCAATCTGTTACTGTCAATAAATCTTCAGACAGTGTACGTTATGGTGGCAACGCCATTGGCGGAAGTGTGAATATTGATTCTGGTCTAATCGATACAGCGATGCCGAATAAAAGTTCTCAATTAGAGCTGGTAGCGAAAAAGGGCTGGAATGATTTTGATGCCAAAGGTTTTAAGCTCAATCTCAATAACCAAAGTAATTTTTCCACCAATTTATTGTTTTCTAGCCAAGATATGTCAGCTTATAAAATTCCGGGAGAGGGTAAAGCGAGCGTATGTAATAGTGGCGTATTTCCAGCGACGGGTGGGGTAAATACAGCATTGGCAGATGCTTGCCAAAAAGAAGCACGCATTCAAAAAAATTATAACACTGCATCTCAGCCTTATATTAACCAGTTTATGACAGAAAACCCTGATTGGGCAGATGGTTCATTTTCCTTCTATACGGATCAACCAACTACTGAGATGCGTGGAAAAACCTATACCAATCCGATAAACCCTAAATATGTGCCCAATACCCAGCAATATACTGAAAACAAAATTAATAAAGATGTCACACCCAACTATAAAAAAAAGCTGGGCAATAGCTATTTAGACAATCAACACTTTGCGATTGGAAGCACTTATTTTCTTAACAATGGACGTATTGGGCTCAGTGCTGATTCAAAAAAAAGTGAATATGGGGTACCCGGATTTTCTCTTGAAAATAAATCTTTTCAATCTACCAGTGACAGCATACCAGTCGGGGTGAAAACAGATCAGCGAAGATATGCCTTAGACAGCGAGTTTAATTTTAGCCCGTTGTTATTGAAACAAATACAATTTGATGTGAGTAAGAGCGTTAATACATCAGGAGAATATTTAGGATCAAAAATGGCCAATAACTATAAATTTGATACCCAACAGGCTGAATTATTACTTATGCATAGACCTGTTGAATTTTGGAATGGTTTTATTGGCTTTAATCAGATTGATCGTAAAGTGGTAGGGCATGGAAATTTACGTTATTTACCGAATATCAATACGCAAACACAAGCCGTGTTTATCAAGGAAAAATTAGACTTTGATTGGCTAGAACTCGATGCTGGTTATCGTAACGAAAAGGTTGAACATAAAATTCAAAAAAGTGATTTTGTACCATCCAGAAACTCACCGAATACAAAACTCACCGATACGAAATTTAATCTTGAAAGCTATAGTTTCGGTTCATTCTTAAAATATAATGATCTATTGGGTTTAAAGTTGCGTTATTCAGTATCAGATAGAGCACCTGAAATTAATGAACTTTATGCCAGCCATCCACATTATTCAATTATGTTACAAGAAGAAGGTAACCAAAAACTCAAAGAAGAACAGTCCAAAAATCTTGAGTTAACAGGTCTGTTCAATTATAAAAATTTTAATTTTGAAGCAACTGTATATAAGATGAAATATGACAAGTATTTGTATTTGACCCATTCAGGGGCACAAATGCGTAATCGTTTGCCACTCAAATATTGGACCCAGACAGATGCTGAAATTACTGGATTTGAAATTGATTTAAAACAAAAGTTTGAACTCAATCAGTATGGTAATCTTTTGATCTCTGCTTTTGCTGATTTGGTGAAAAATAAAAACTTGAATCCAAACAAAACCAGTTTAGCAAATGATGGAAATTACTTACCTAATATGCCAACGAACCGTTATGGGCTAAATCTTGAATGGAATAAAAATGATTGGTTAGCACGCTTATCCAATATTTACTATGATCAAGCTCAGTATTTAGGCAAAAATGTGTCTAAAGAAATTCCATTGCCGTCTTATAACTTGCTGGATCTACAAATTCAGAAACACTTCAAATTACAAAATGCCAATTTTGATGTTTTCCTCAATGGATCTAATTTGTTAAATGAAGATGCACGACCACAGAACTCGCCATTAAAATACATTGCACCTCTTCCTGGGCGTGGGGTACAGCTGGGTATAAGTATGAAAATTTAATCGCTTAACTTTTGTTGGCTAAATTTTATATGCGAGATCTTAACTTAAGATTTATTATCGGGGGCAATAAGTTGCTGTTGTCTAGAAGACTTCAAGCAACATGTTGGCCCCTTTATTTTGATAGATTGAGAGTAACAAATTGATGTGATTAAATTAAAAAATAGCTGTTAAAAATAGTCTATTCGATTCAATCATTACAGCTTGATTTATTACAGCGTGAATTGTTTAACATGCGATTGCTGCTTCACGTTCAAAAATAGATTCAACACTTTCAAATACCAAATGACAAGTTTGGTTTTGATATTGTCGCGCATAGCTGTTTACTGCATTTTCAAGCACTTGTAAAAAATCATTATAATTCTGTTCAAAGTCTAATAAGTCGAGTAAATCTGATTTTTTGCTGTTATGGCAGTTATATTTTTGAATAAAATCAAGCATTATTTTTTGAATAGGGGCGTGAGTAAAATAAATTAAATAAGTCGCTGCCGAACCACAATGCAAACAACCTTGTTCAAGATAAATTTCTTCACTGTTTAACCAGCAACATTGTAAGGTAAAAAATGCTCGAATCGCTTCAGTCGCTAGAGTAGGCTGTTCCAAAGTGTTCACCAATCTTTAGATAATGAAATTGATAATCATTATCAATTATATTTTGCAAAAAGTCTATTTGATAATCATTAAATTTCTTAAATGGTGTGCTGAAAGCTATATTGTGAAATTTAAAAAGCTTTTATAAGAAAAAATCGATTTAACAAAGACTGCAACTACAGAGTCCAAATATGCCAATTATTTTTAATAGCTTAATAATTAAATGATATTTATTGTTTTTTTGAGATTATTTACATTTTGTGTTAAGTTTTGCTTATTAATTTTAGGCTATAAGAATAAATAAATGTTGAACAATATTTTTACTTTCTTCAATAGCTAAGAATACTTATACATCTGATAACGCTTATCTAAAAAGGAAATATTAATGAATAAACTATTTTCTTCTTTATTACTCACCACTTGCATGATCACGACAAGTTGCGCATTTGCACAATCAGCAATAAAAAATACTGGAAATAATATGATCAATTTAGAAAAAACTAAAACTTATTGTATTGGGCGTTATGTGGTGGATATTCCTGCTGAGGCTAATCCATTAGAACGTTATGATAAATATGATTCTTTTACTATTAAGGTTCAAACTAAAGCAACACGTCAAGATTTTGATGAAGCAGTTCAAAAAGTGAGAAAAGAATATTCTGAAGACGGTTGGTTTATCACTGATGATCCTCAAGAACAAAAAATTGATAGTCGAGTCACTAAAATTATCAAAGGTAAGACATCAAAACATAAAGGCGATCCTTTAGATGTCTTTGGCTTTGTACTTGATAAAAATACTTTATATTTAATTGAAGGAGGACATAGTGACTCCCCTGAAAGAACCAAGAGAAGTAACGAGGCGATTCATAATTTAGTGAAAAACTTACGCTATCGTAATGAACATGAGATTCCTAAGGAAGCAGGACAATGTATTTACCAAGGCTTTATCAAAGATCAAACCAAACAGTACCGCTATAGTATCCAAAAGCTTGGTTTTAGATTTAAGGACTATCCAACAGTGGTGTTACGTTTTGAGGCAGAAACAAATGATGAATATGTCTTGCCAATGATTCCACGGATAGAAAAAAAGTTTAAAGAGGTCGGGCAAAGCCAGCGTCAAATTGATAAAGGCAATATTCGTAAAGGTGAAAAAAATACTGGGCATTTAACGGGACAAGAATGGATTTCAGTAGAAAAAATGAAAGGAAAAAATGGCATTAGTGCCTTATGGGAACATACAGGCAGTGCCAATAATAACCAAGATCCATTGATTAGTTTTGAGGTAGATACGGCACGTTCTTCACCTCTTACACAGAGCAGTAGCCTAGAACAATATGATGCCTTAAAACTATATGAATCGATTCTAAAAACCATCCGTAAATTCGGAGAATAATAATGTCAAATAATGTCCATCGTCATGAAGCCTATGAAATACTTTACGAATCTGGAAGTGTGTCTTATGTTTCATATACCACACCAGAGAGTGTTAATTCCGAGTGTGTAATTCCTGCACCTGTCAAATATGTCGTGCCGATTATTTTTATTCCAGGGATTATGGGGTCAAATATTAAAGATACCGCTGATGATAAAGAGGTTTGGTATCCCCGAATATCACTGTCTACAATTATTGAATACAGTAAACGAGATGCACGAGAACGACAGATTGCCCTGAACCCAGCAACAACTCAGGTTGGGTACGATGGCGATGTAAAAATAAGTAAAAAAGCAATTCCACATATGACCAAAGACTTGGCTTTGGCACGCGGTTGGGGTTCAGTGATTACCATGGGTTATGCAAATTTACTGATTTATTTGGAGAGTAATTTAAATCAACCCTTCAAGAAATTAAAAGATCAAGAGAAGGATAAGTTTAATGGTACAGCTGAATGGGAAAAAATTGTCCAACCCGGCAATGCAGATACGGAAAAAATACTTAAAAATTGGTCGTCGCAAAAAACTGTTGAATTATTAGGTCTAGAACAGCATGAGGAATTGGCAGATTATGCTTTTCCAGTGTTTGCCTGTGGCTATAACTGGTTACAAAGTAATATGAAGTCAGCAGATCATGTTGCAGACCGACTGAATAATCAAGTTATGGCGCAAGTTAAAAAAGAATTTCCTACAGCAAAATTTAAAAAATTTATTATCGTTAGCCACTCTATGGGGGGCTTAGTGACTCGCGCCCTGATCCAAAATGCTAAGGTTAAAGATAAGATTGCTGGTGTGATACATGGTGCGATGCCTGCCAGTGGTGCGCCAGCAGTATATCAACGCCTCACTGTAGGCTGGGATGGTTGGAAAGCCTCAACAGGACTTTTCAAAAGTGCTGTAGCTTGGGCAACCAAATTTATGTTTGGGAATACTTCTGAACGTCTCACCGCAACATTGGCAAATGCGCCCGGTGGCTTAGAGTTATTGCCTTTTTCAAATTATTCCAATGTTGGGGATTTTCCCAAAAATTCTCAAGCATGGTTGGTCATTAAAGCGAAAACGCCTACAGGTGAAATGACTGCCACATTGCCAAAAAGCAATGATCCTTATAATGATCTCTATAAAAGAAAAGACTGTTGGTGGGCGATGATCAATCCTGATTTTATCGATCCTGCTGGATTGGTTGCAAAAACGGTAGATAAAGAAGGATATGATAGTATTTTTGATGTTTATAGTAAGAATATAAATATAGTCAAAAAATTGCATGATCATATAAAAGATACCTATCATGCCAATACTTATGCAAGCTATGGTGCTGACGAAGGGTTTAAAGCATTTGGTCAAGTGGTGTGGCGTTGTAAAGAAGAGTTAAATATTAGCAGTGAAAATGAACTAATTGAATTAATGAACTTATATGGCAAGAAAAATTTAATTGAACTTCCAGATATAAAAGATCGAAGTGATATAAAAGAAGACGATGTAAAACATGTTCAGGAAGATGATGCTGAATTAAGTATAAAAGGTTCGAAAATCCATAATTTACTAGACAATGCCTATAAAAAAGATGGCATAAGGGAAGTCTTGCTAGATGAAAAGTCCAAAATTTCTAAAACCAATAAAGCCACATTTTATTTAGATATTAAGCCAACTTCAAAGGGAGACGGAACGGTTTGTTATCAGTCTGGACAGGATGTGCGTGCTGATGGTCGTAGTCCAATTGAAACATTTATTATCAATGGTTATGAACATGCAAGTAGTTATGATAATGCGCATGTTCAATTAAATACCATCTACTGTATCGCAAATATTGTTGACATTATGAAGCAAGCTTCAGCAGCAGAAGTGTGTAAAAGTGAAATAAACAGACCATAAGCTAACTTTAGTAAACCAAACCATAGCTGTTGTTTAAGAAATTGATCAAACAGCACAGTCAACGATGATGGCGCTGTTTAATCCAATAGATTTTGTCATAAGAACATGCAGTTAAATGACGGTTTTAAACTTATTTGCTGTTTAAACGATGCCCTGATTTAAAACCATTTTCACTTGCTAAAAATACAATACATAACCCCAATAATGATAAGGCGATGATACAAACAAAAAATGAGTCTATTCCTACATTTTGCAGTAGGATGCCGCCAAAAATACCGCCCCCTGCAACAGCAAGATTGAACACTGTCACCAGCATTGATTGGGCAATATCTACATTTTCACCTGCAACATCTGCCAGCGCAGTTTGTAGTAGGGTTGGTGCACCACCAAAAGTCATTCCCCAAAGTACGATACCTAGCATCGCAAGCCAGATGTGATGACCGCTCAAGCCCATCAAAAGAGCAGCGATTGCAAAACCTGTTAAACTGATCAGGATTAATTTGCGTAATGATCTATCTATCCAAATCGCTGTAATCCAAATGCCGAATATTGAAGAAAGACCAAAAATAAGCAGGATAAGATCAATATGCTCACTCAGCTGGACAGCTGATAAATAAGGAGAAATAAAGGTATAAAGTATGTTATGTGCCAAAATCCAAACAAAAATAACTGTCAAAATTGCGCCTATACCAGGGTGAACCAAGACTTTGAGGATAGACTGTTGCTTACTCGGGGGTTGTCCAGCCAAATGAGGAAGGCTTACTTTAATCCAGATGATTAGGATTAAGGCAAGCCCTGAAATCATCCAGAAAACCCCACGCCAGCCAAACAGATTGCCCAACCAAATGGCTAAAGGCACACCCATACATAATGCGATGGGTTGACCAACCCCAACGATTGCCATCGCTCTGCCTTGTAGATGGGCAGGAACCAGATTTCGAGCATAACCAGCCAAGATACCCCAGATAATTCCAGCAGACATTCCGGCAATAAATCGTGAAATCAGGATGACGATATAGCTAGAAGATAGCGCTGTTAGACTATTGAAGATAAACAAGCCGGCGATTGCCAATAATAATAAAGGTTTTCTTGACCAACTTCGTGTTGCAGCAACCACAGGGATCGCCGCAATGACCGATCCTAAGGCATAAACTGAAATCATTTGCCCTGCTAAAGCTTGAGAAACTTCTAAGTCATGACTGATTAATGCCAATAAGCCAGCTGGTATGATTTCCGTCATAATGGTAATAAAACCTGCAACCGTAAAGGCCAATAATTTCCAAATTGGTAAGCTTGACGCAGATCGATTCAGCTCTGGTCTGTTGTTGAGCTGATTCATGCGTTATACCTCTGTGTATGATTGACAGAAAGATCATCTCGGTTAAGGAATATAGGCATCACAAAATATTGAAGATAAATATCCATACTAAACACCATGTTGTCATTATAACGGAACGATCGTTCCATTTTAGGGTAAATAAAATCCTCAGCATTGCAAATTGGACAGTCTGCTAAGGGGTAACTCGAAATTAATACAAGATATTCAATGCTACTTCAGCAACATTCTCTAGATATTGCTGACGATTTTCTGGGCTACAGCCTTTGCTTAAAACGCGAATGCCTTGAATGGTATTCACAAAAAAAAGAGCTAAAGCTTGTGGCGAACTATGTAGGATGATTTCACCAGATTGCTTTCCTCTGATTATGAGCTGTTCTAGTGCAAGTTGTAATCGTTCAAAATTATACGTGACAGATTCAGCTGTCTTTTGATCATGTCCTGCTAACTCCAAACAGGCATTGGCCATTAGGCAGCCCCGTTGTTGCGGATCGTTTAATTCATCTTCAATGATACGAGATAGTAATTGTTGGATGATACTTTTGACTGATCCATCACTGGATAATAAGTCGATATTTGATTTACTAATCAGGCGTTGATAGCGAGATAAGGCTTGTTGGTATAGCTGCTCTTTATTGTTAAAGGAACTATATAAACTGCTGCGTGAAAGTCCAGTTTCCTCAACCAAATCTTGAATGGATGTCGCTGCAAACCCTTTACGCCAGAAAACTTGCATAACGGCATTTTCAACTTCTTCTGGATCAAACGCTTTAGTGCGCATAATGTTAATTCATACTGGAACAATCGTTCCTGATACTTTATACAAACAATCAATGGCTGTCTAATGATAATTCAACAGTATGGGGAGATTTGAGTTTGCTTTATTGAATTAAGCCAAGATATAAGTCAACCTGTCAAAAAAGCTCAGACATAATAATATAATTTTTTTTAATGAATATTTTTAATTAAATCAATTGCATGAGAAAATAAATTATTTAATTATAAAAAGCTTGCAATGCCACACCTTACATTCAAAGTTTAAATAGCTTTGCGTAGGCGATGCCTCACTTTCGTAAGAGGTGCCAAACCTTGCGCTTCAAACAAAGCAGTGCTTTGTTTTTGCTCATGTTGGGCGAGGGGTAGGATCACCATCTATAATTCAAAAGTAAAAAAATGAATTGATAACCAACAGTTTCTAAAAGCACATACAAAAACATAAGTTCATTTCTGATCAATGACTTGATAGAAATCACTTGTATGAATAATTAGGGGGGTGACTATAGACATTAAAAAACCACGCTCTTGGAGGGCATAGTTTTTGGTTAATCTATAACAGGTTACTAAATATCTAAACTTTAGCTTAAAACTTTTTAGTGAGTGAAAAAGTGAGGGTGGAATCAATTGGATTTGAAACATTGGCATTGGGATTGCCATTGCTGTATTTTTGATAATATCCGTTTTTGTCCCATGCTTTGCTATAACTTAAACTGGAAGATAAGCCATAAGGTAGCACTTTATTAATGGCAAAACTGGCATCTTGAAAGCTTGCGGCAGAAAAGTTTTTTATACGTTGATTGCCATAATGCATATTCACCGACCAGCCTTGAGCGATGGGTTGTAACCAATTTACATCTAAATAGCCTGAACCTCGAGAGTGCTTATTGGAACCAATTGCTAAAGTGTCAGAATTATTGCCAAAATAATCTTGGGTATAGGTGATTGCATATTTAACACTCAGCGGACCATAGCTGATTTCTGGAATAATTTCACCATAATCAAAACGGGTATGACCTGTTTCAGCAGTGGTTTTTGCCCCAGGATAGTAGTAATAAGCGACTTTAGTAGCCAGATTTAACTGACCGAAACTACGGCTATAACCAGTATAGACATCCCATTCAACATTGGCATCACGGATGAAGTCATCACTCACAGTAGAAGCCCAAGTTCCTGCATAAAAACCATTGGGATGTGCATAATCAAATCCGCCTTGTATAGCAGGGTTGCCCCAGGTCTGTTGAAAACCACGTGAGATATATTGGCTGGCCACTGTCAAATTTGCACTATAAGGAGATGGTGTTTCTACACCTGATTCATTGGCATGTATGGTTTGAAAAAATAGACTCAAAGGGATGGTCAATAATAATTTTTTTCTCATTTTATTCGTCCTTGCAAGATGCGACACACTCAGTCAAAACTCAGGTGTCGCTAAAATATGAATACTTTTACACGATCGGACGTAAAGGTGCTTTGCGCACGGGTGCAGTGCCAGCTTTGTAATAACCCGCTTCAGAACGTGGCAATTTTTGACCACGAATTTGATCTGCGATTTTTTCAGCGATCATGATCGTTGTGGCATTTAAATTTCCAGTAATGATCAGTGGCATTATCGAAGCATCAACAACCCGCAAGCCTTGTAGACCGTGTACACGACCTTGACCGTCAACCACTGCCATTTCGTCTTCACCCATCTTGCAACTACATGAAGGATGGTATGCCGTTTCAGCATGGTTGCGCACGAAGTCATCCAGTTCCGCATCAGTTTGCACCTGTTTTCCAGGACTGATTTCCTCGCCACGATATGCATCCAGTGCAGGCTGTTGCATGATTTCACGTGTGATACGAATGGCATCACGGAATTCACGCCAGTCTTGCTCAGTCGACATATAGTTGAACAGGATGCTTGGATGCTCAAAAGGATCTTTTGATTTCAGCTTAATTCTACCACGTGAAGGTGAGCGCATAGAACCGACATGGGCTTGGAAGCCATGTTCTTTGACGGGATTACTGCCGTTATAGTTAATCGCAACAGGTAAGAAGTGATATTGAATATTTGGCCAGTCAAATTCATCTGAGCTGCGGATAAAACCACCTGCTTCAAACTGATTACTTGCGCCAATACCAGTCCCATTAAATAACCATTCAGCGCCAATCGCAGGCTGGTTAAACCATTTTAAAGCGGGGTAGAGTGAAACAGGTTGCTTACATTTGTATTGTAAGTACATTTCCAAATGGTCTTGTAAGTTTTCACCGACACCCGGTAAATCATGTACCACGTCGATGTCCATCGATTTAAGGAAATTACTTTCGCCAACACCCGAACGTTGTAAAATTTGTGGGGATGCAATCGCGCCTGCACAAAGCAAGACTTCACGGTTTGCGCGTGCTTGTGTGAGATTGGCTTGATCTGCACCAATAATATATTCCACACCAATGGCATGTTTTTGATTAAATAAAATTTTATTGGTGGTGGCATGGGTCACGATAGTTAAATTAGGGCGACCCTTTGCCATGTCTAAATAACCACGCGCAGTACTAGAGCGACGGCCTTTTGGTGTCACAGTACGATCCATTGGACCGAAACCTTCTTGTTGATAACCATTCAAGTCATCTGTACGTGGATAGCCTGCTTGTACACCTGCTTCAACCATGGCATGGAACAAGACATTATTGCCATTTTTAGGGGTTGCCACAGATACAGGGCCATCGCCACCGTGGTAGTCATTGCCACCAATATCGCGGGTTTCAGCTTTTTTATAATACGGTAAGCAGTCTGCATAGCTCCAGTCTTCTAGCCCTTTGAGCGTCGACCAGTGATCTAAGTCCATCGCATTACCGCGGATATAACACATCCCGTTAATCAATGATGAACCACCTAAACCTTTACCACGGCCACATTCCATACGGCGATTATTCATATGTGGTTCAGGATCAGTGAGATATGCCCAGTTGTAACGGCGTCCTTGTAGTGGATAAGCCAACGCTGCTGGCATTTGAGTACGGAAATCTAAACGGTAGTCTGGGCCACCTGCTTCCAAGAGTAAAACTGTAATGTCTTTGTCTTCAGTTAAACGTGTTGCGAGCACATTTCCGGCAGATCCTGCGCCGATGATAATGTAGTCATATGCTAGAGTATTCATAATTATCCTTTTTGTATTTTTAAAAGTGCCAATGCAATCAGGTGATGACATGGCACATAGGATTGATATACGGAGAAAGCCTGAGTGCATTAAAAAATGCTTTGATACTCACCTAACTCAACTTGAACTGACTTGATACGGGTGTAATGTCCAAGTGTGGTTAAACCATTTTCACGGCCGACACCTGATTGTTTATAGCCACCCACTGGCATTTCAGCAGGGGATTCGCCCCAAGTGTTGATCCAGCAAATACCTGCTTCGATTTGATGAATAATACGATGTGCTTTGGTGATGTCTTGTGTGACAACACCTGCCGCTAAACCAAAAGTGGTGTCATTGGCACGACGAATGACTTCTTCTTCAGTTTCATAACTGAGAATGCTCATGACAGGGCCAAAGATTTCTTCTTCAACGATGCGCATATCATCTTGGCAGTCACTGAAAACTGTCGGCAACACATAAGCACCTTGCGCCAATTCAGCTTCTGTCGCACGACCACCGCCAATCAACAGTTTGGCACCTTGTTGTTTACCTGACTCAATGAACGACAAGACTTTTTCCATATGTGGGAAGCTGGTGAGTGGACCAAAGTTGGTTTGCTCAGCCATTGGATCACCAATACGGATCCGTTTTACCCGTTCTACAATAGCGGCTTCAAAATCTGCCAACAGGGCTTTTGGAACAAAAACACGTGTACCATTGGTACATACTTGACCTGAACTAAAGAAGTTAGCCATCACCGCAATGTCTGCTGCTCGATTGAGGTCAGCATCATCACAAATAATTAAAGGGGATTTACCGCCGAGTTCCATGGTCACTTCTTTGAGTGTAGAGCCTGCGGCACTTGCCATAACTTTCTTGCCTGTTTCAACACCACCAGTGAAAGAAATTTTTTCAATAACAGGATGTTCAGTTAACCATTGTCCAATCTCACGGCCTGCACCTTGTACCACGTTAAATACGCCATCTGGTAGTCCCGCTTCAGTATAGATTTCAGCAAGTTTGAATACGCTCAGCGGTGTGGTTTCACTTGGTTTAAAGATCATGGCGTTCCCAGCAGCTAGAGCAGGGGCAGATTTCCATAATGCGATTTGAATTGGATAGTTCCAAGCACCGATTCCCGCGACAACACCAAGTGGTTCACGACGGGTATAGAAAAAGCTTGATTCACGAAGCGGAACTTGCTCTCCCTGAATTGCAGTCGCGAGACCTGCGTAATATTCGAGGACATCAGCACCTGTGACAATATCAACGGTCGATGTTTCGCTAAAGGCTTTACCTGTATCGAGGGTTTCTAAGCGAGCGAGTTCATCATTACGCTCACGTAAGATGTCGACAGCGCGACGTAAAATACGAGAACGTTCCATCGCTGTCATTGCGGCCCAAATTTTTTGACCTTGTTGTGCGCTTTGAACAGCCGCTTCGATGTCTTGTTGTGATGCTTGTTGAAGGGTTGCAATCACTTCACCATTGGCAGGGTTAATACTGGTAAAGGTCTTACCACTGGTCGCTGCTACATAGCGACCATGGATGTACAATTGATGAACTTGTGAATCACTCATTCTGTCTCTCCTGCAAAGGCTTTTCCGCAAATTGTAATTGCGTTTTTACATAATCGTAAGCAATGGAACGTGCCAGTTGGCTGTCAAATTCATCATGACTGCTTAGACTGCCACGTAACCATAATCCGTCAATCAATGCCGCTAAACCACGAGCGGCAATGCTTGCCTGTTCTTTGTCCAATAACTTGAGAAAGTGAAACTTCAAGTTTGAGTACAGGCGTTGATCATTAATTTGTTGCAAGCGCCCAAGTTCGGGTAGATGCATGCTTGCAGACCAAAAGTCTAACCAGATGCGCATGGCTTGTTTATTGACCTGACTAATATCAAAGTTAGAATCAATAATCGCTTTAAGTTGGCTTTCTGGATGCTCGTCTGCTTCAGTTTTATTTTGGTCGGTTTTGCGACGTAAAACATTCAACATTTCTTGCATGCAGGTATTTATTAATCCCTGTTTATCACCAAAATAGTGACTCACAATACCTGTGGATAGCTCGGCTTTCTTTGCGATTTGTGCAATGGTCATATTGGATAAACCCACTTCATAAATCACATCAAATGCGGCGTTAATAATTTCTTCACGTCGCACATGCTCTGGTTTGACTCTACGTTTTGTCATGTATATCCACTTAAAGTGCTGAAAAGGCACTTTTTATTTAACATTACTCAATGTAGAACATCTTAGCATTTTTTTATAATACTTTTTATTGATTGAACGTTCAATCAATAAAAAGTATAATCTACAAAAATCAATAATTTTTTGATGAGTAATAAGAAATGTAAGTGTATACATCAACATTCTGATCCATCAGAATGTTCAGTAAAAAGAGTACATATCCTATTATTTTTTAAGAAAATACACCAATTGCAAGGAGCAATAGCATGGTGTCAAATAGCCATAAAGGATATTCATCCGAACGGATTCGGTTAAATTTATTTGTGTTTGGAAGTTCTGCAATCAGTATCGGTATTTTTGGTCTATTGTTTGTTTTATTTCCAAAAAAAAGTCAGTTTTGGCTAACCTATGTACAAGAGCAGGCCAATCAACTCTTTGGTTGGTATTACATGCTGGTGATTGTGGCATGTCTAGGTTTTGTTGGATGGTTGGCTTTTTCTCGTGCTGGACAACTTCCACTTGGAAAAGATGGCGATAAACCTGAGTTTGGTTACTTGGCTTGGGTATCTATGCTGTTTTCCGCAGGTATCGGTATTGCCTTACTGTATTATGGTGTTGCTGAACCTGTCGATCATTTTTTAAGACCACCTGAAGGCGAGGGTGGCACAATCCAAGCTGCCAGAGATGCCATGATGTATAGCTTCTTACATTGGGGTATACATGGCTGGGTGCTCTATGCCTTGTTAGGTGTCACTTTGGGCTATTTTGCTTTTCGCTTAGATTTACCCCTAGCTTTACGTTCTGCACTTTATCCAATTTTTGGCGATCGGATCTATGGTTTGATCGGTGACTTCGTAGATGGTTTTGGGATTTTAGCCACGGTGATATCTTTGGTCACCAATCTAGGTATAGGTGCTTTGGTATTGGTTTCGGGCATCAGTTATTTAGTCCCAGCCATTCCAGACAACAATGTTACTCTGATCGCAGTGGTATTGGTGATGATGTCTGTTGCGACCATCACCACAGTGGTGGGGATTGAAAAAGGACTGGCTTGGCTTTCACGGATTAACTTACGTTTACTCTATGGCTTATTGTTATTTGTATTCTTAACAGGCCCAACCAATCATTTGCTCAATGGTTTGGTACAGAACGTGGGTGACTATCTCAACCATTTTGTCGCGAAAAGTTTTGATGTGTATTTATACAATTCACAAGCGAAAGGCTGGCTCGGTTCTTGGACGGTGTTTTATTGGGCTTGGTGGATTGCTTGGGCACCTTTCGTTGGGATGTTTATTGCGCGTATTTCAAAAGGGCGCACCATTCGTGAAGTAGTCTTGGGTGTGTGTCTAATCCCTTTAGGCTTTACTTTGGCTTGGATTTCCATTTTCGGTAATACTGCAATTGAATTAATTTTGAATCAAAAACAAAAAGTTTTGGGCGATATGGTTCTCACCGATCCAGCTTTATCTTTGTTTAAGTTACTAGAATATTTACCTTTTAATCCTTATGTGGCTGGGATTGTTGTGGTGATATGTTTTGTGCTGTTTTTGACTCCAGTGGGTTCTGGCACGCTGATGATTGCAAATCTGTCTACAAAAGGCGGAAGTAATGAAAGTGATTCACCGATTTGGTTGCGAATTTTCTGGTCGGTGGTGATTACTATTGTCAGTATTGGTTTATTGTTAGCAGGTAGTTTCCATTCGATGCAAAGTGCTGTGGTATTATGTGGGTTACCATTCTCGGTGATTATTTTGCTTTATATGTTTGGTTTAACCAAAGCAATTAATCAGGACTTAGCTGATCAAGCCCCCAAAAAAGTCATCAACAAACCCATTGAATCCTCAGATCGGAACAAATAAAAATCAGAAATACTATAGTTTTATGATTCTTCTTTGTGCTTGGTTTAGCTTTGCCTTTTCCTCCACTAGACAGTGAAAAGGCATAGCTAAAGATAGGGCTTGAGTTTTAAAAAATTCAATGCTCAAAATAAATAATAAAATCCGCAGATCAACCGGGTGATTTAAGACCAAATTAGGTTGATGTTAGCGTAGGATGAAATGAGATCAGTGATTTTGGAACAATAGTAAAAGCTGACTGAATAGTTGAAACTTCCCCATGCAGTATGATGTTTGTCTATTACCTAGAGGAAGTCAGTTAAACCTGATTAAAACTTATATTTAAGTCCTAAATTATAATTACGACCTTCGCCCCATGTATACGTGCTATACCAGCTAAAAATCGTATAATATTTTTCATCTAGAAGATTGTTTACATTAAAAGAAACAGATAGTTGATCATTTACTTCATAGTTTGCCATTGCATCAAATAACCAATAATCAGACACCACATGTTTAACAGGATCTTTATACAGTGGATTGGTGACATCGCCCCAAGTCTTATCTTGCCAACGTGCACCACCACCAACAGTTAAACCATCCACCCATTGATTGAGCTTATAGCTGGTATAAAGGCTAAATTCATTTTCAGGAGTCAAAGTGCTCTGTTTTATCCCATCTTGTTTAGAGATTTTATGATTAAAGCCAGCATGTAAATTCCAACCAGGACGAATTTCACCAGTAACTTCGAGTTCAGCCCCTTTGGTTTTGACACCTTGGAGCGCTTCAGATGCGACACCACCAGATGGTGTAAGAACGTTTGGAATCTCTTTCGCAAAATTGTCTTGTTTGAGTTGGTAATATGCCAAACTTGCATTTAAGCGACCATCAAAAAATTCACCTTTGATTCCAGCTTCGTAGTTTTCTCCCTCAAGCGGATCAAGTGTTTTACCGTTTGGATTTTGTGCAGATTGAGGTTTAAATATGGTGCTGTAGCTTGCATAAACTGAGTATTGGTCATTTAAATCATAAACCGCACCGACATAAGGTATAAAGATACCTGACTCTTTAGTCTCTTCTGACTTATAGTTTGCAATACGTCCACCCAAAATGACTTTTAAATCATCATGTAAATTCAAACGTGAGGTGAGATAAAATCCATTCTGCTTGGTGGTTTCATTGTTTGACCAATGATTACCTTTTTGCCAATCAGGCTCCGCAACGTTCCCATTCCATTGATAATATTGATCTACACTGGTTTTATAACCAGTTGGTGCACTATAACCATTATTTTTCCAAGTGCTCTCAGAAATGCTTGCGCCTACAACCAGCTCGTGTTCACGGCCAAAAAGTTGAAATGGACCTGTTGCATAGATGTCTGCAGCATCACTTTTGGTTTCGCCCTTATAGTTTCCAGCCCACATTGAAACACCAGTTCCCGTCGATGGATTTGGATGACCACCTGCCGCTGCGCCTAATTGTGCATCATAGCCATTGATTTGATGATTTAACTGGATTTTTGCGACCCAATCATTATCAAACTTATGCTCTAAAGTTGAGAAAATAGTTCGAGTATATTGTTCCCAATTACTCCAATTTGCACCATTGTTAAAGCCACGCGACATTTTATTAAATTGACCCGCTGAATTATAAATTGGGATACCGCCCCACGTTGAGCCCTTAGGTTTATTGTCTTGATAATCTGCGCCTATAGTCAGTAGGGTATTCTCAGTTAAATCTGCTTCTAATATGCCGTAGAACACAGGAGTCTTGCGTTCATAGCGATCTAATTGAGATTCTTTGTCTTGATACGCAGCAACGCCACGTCCACGAATACTGCCCGTTTGGTTAAGTGGACCGCTTAAATCAATTTGGCCGCGGTAGTTATTCCATGTGCCTAGACCCAGAGAAACATTCCCTTGAAAATCTTTGGTTGGTTTTTTACGAATCAAGTTAATCGTTGCACCAGGATCACCCACCCCAGTTAAAAGCCCCGTTGCTCCTTTTAAAACTTCGATACGATCATAAATCGCCATATCACTTAGGGTATTTCCTGCTGAGTAGGCCGAATCACGATTCATCGGGATCCCATCGTACTGGAAGTTTTGTATTGCAAAACCACGGGAGTAATATTCTGTCCGTTCACTGTCATAGGTCACCACACTAACACCCGGGGTATGCCGCATAACATCATCGATAGAGTTGAGATTAAAATCATCCATTTCTTGGCGAGTAATCACACTAATCGTTTGTGGGGTTTCTTTGGGTTTTAAAACCAAACGCGTTGCTGTGGCAATTGAACCCGGAGTATAGACACCACTGTTTTCTGTAATTTCACCCAATTGGTTTGCTGTAAACTTGAGCGTTGGCAATGCAAGAGGTTCTGCATTATTTTGAGTTATCTCTTCAGTAGCATGCAAAAGGGTAGAAGCAACTACAGAAGTGAGACCTAACATGATCATTTGAATCATTTTTGACAGGTATTTTTTGTCTGCCATTTGTATTCTTGTTGATGACATCGAAAGCGGCCTTATAAGATGTGAGGAGTATGCTTATAATGTCGTTTGAGATTTAAAAAAGGATCAAATAAATTTATCCCTGTCATTTTGAGATTGCATGGGCCTATCTGTGAACGAGGGAAGATTGATTTTAAGCTTTGCACATGGCTAGAGAAAAATAAGCTTGGCAATCATGTTTTCAGCAATTACATCACCATGTTTTCGCCGTTGTTATAATTAGCCATCATGTAAAAATGTTGTAGTGGATTCGCTTTGGATCTTTAAGCAGACCATGATGTAAAGATATGCAACACAGGCTGTGCAATGAATAATATAAAGACTTGGATCGTAAGATCCAAGTCGAGTGCTGTTAATTGTGTTGGGTCATCATTGAGCTAGGACATAATAACGCCAGAGTATCAACCTCAAAGATTGATTTACATTCCAAATACTCCCTCTAAATAATCGTCTTAAGAAAACTGAGATGGGGGGCAAATAGGTCAATGATTTCATTTAAACAGGCATATCTAGATCATCAAATGTTTCTAGCGTTTTACCTTGTTCTAGGTGTTTTTGATAATATGCGACTCTGCTTAGATCTAATGTTGAGCTGGACATGCCGACATTCCAATAGCCGGCCACACGAATATCATCTTTACTCAAATGACCGTGTTGGGTAAACAGCTTCCGTATCGCTCTTGCTTCATTACGTTCACAGGCTGCCCAAATGCTAATATCTTCACGATCTTTAAAATGTTCGGCAACTTTAAGTAGTAAGCCCAATTTATCCGCTTGCTGTGATTTTCCCCGATGAAGTAAATGAATATTTACGCCATGATATTTTGGTAAATCATCAATAATATTGGCGTCACAACTTTCAATATAAATCTCTCCCTGAATTCCCATTTGCCATTGCTGTAAAATTGAATAGACGGCTGGAATGGCGGTTTCATCGGCAAACATCACCACGCGTTTAGCTGGGGTAAAATTGGGGAGAAAGTGCGGTCTTGGACCCGTAAGTTGAATTTTAGTGCCAATTTTTGCTGAATCTAGCCAAAGCATTGCTGGACTTGGGTCAGCATGTAGAACAAAGTCAATTTCAATTTGATGAGTACTTGGATCAAAGCAACGCACGGTATATACACGTGATATAGGTAAGCTGTCTGCTTGTTGATGCACTTCTAAACGAATAGCAAGGTTAGGTGTTGTCCATAAGTCTGGCTGTGTTGTATTGATTTCGCCCCGAATACGTACAATTGATGGAAAAGGATGAGAAATCGCCGTTATCGTCATCTCAATGACTTCCAGATTCCGCATATGATCATCTTGTTTCAGTATCGCTTTTTGATCTGATACTGTTTTTTTGTCTGAAACCTTTTTTTGGTCTGGTACTATTTTTTGATCTAATGTCGTTTGTTGTTGGCTATTCATCATTAAGTCTACCTATCTTTATTGAGCAATAAACCACAATTGCCTTTCTTTCAGTGCTGAGCGGATCGAGAAAATCTGCATGGTGTTAAATGTAAAATATAATCATTATCATTTAAAGGGCATTTATGTTTAAATTACTTGTATTTTAATTTTAGCAATCGATTTATTGCGGAGAGAGGTAAGATTGTGAGACGTTGTAGTATTGATCAGGCTCATGGTTTATTTTAATTGCGTGAAAAAAATATTAATTTTAATCTTATAATTTTCTATATAGTCAAATCACCTAATTATTTCATACAAGTGATTTGCATCAAGTCATTGAGCATAAATGAAGCTTATGTTTTTGTATGAACTATTAAAAATTGTTGGTTATCAATTCATTTTTGTACTTTTGAATCATAGCTGGTGATCCTACCCCTCGCTCAACATGAGCAAAAACAAAGCACTGCTTTGTTTGAAGCGCAAGGTTTGGCACCTCCTACGAAAGTGAGGCATCGCCTACGCAAAGGGATTTAAACTTTGAATGTAAGATGTGGCAGTGTAAGCTTTTATATAATTAAACAATACTATTTCATCATATTATTGATTTAATTAAAAATATTAATTAAGAGAAATTATATTATTGTGTCTGATTTTTTTTGACAGGTTGACTATATTTACCGTGCATTTTCTGTCGTTGGCTTTAAAAATTAGTCTTAGATTGATTCACTTATTATTTTTATACAGAGCAACTTTATAGCCTTAAACATCAGGGCAAAACAGTGCTGTGCTATCAGTTGTGCAATAAAATATCTAAGTTCATTGAGCCTAAAGTAATTTTAAAAAATACGGACGATGCTGACTTTGTTCAGGCAATAATTCCAGTACCCGTTGTATTGCATCATTACGTTCAGGAAGACGACTAATAATTTTTAAAAGCGGGTCAATATCCTGAATTTGATAAATCAGATGACTTAAACGCGCATCGAAACAATCACGCCATGTGGTCAAGAAAGGGCTTTCTGATTTCGCCAAAAAACTTCCTTTGTAGAGTGAAAATGTACTGGCGAGAAAACCTGTATTGAGGGATTGTTCAGCTCTGGTAAAGTCGGTTTGAATCTCACAAACTAGCTTATACGGGCGCGATAAAATACAGTTGGGGAGCAAGGTGCGTAATTGTGACATTTCTGCTTTTAAGGTTTTTTCACTAATGTCCCGATCACCGTATAAGGCATAGTGCAGTTCATCTAGGTTAATACCCTCAGGGTGTAACACAAGAATGCATAAAATTTCAATTTGTCGATGGGTCAATGTTAAAAGCTGTTGGTTAAATTGAACTTTGGGTGTACCAAATACTTTGAGATAAAGCATGTTTTTTTGTTCAAATTGAATCGCACGTTGAACCAACTCTGCACAGCGTTCTACAGCCAATACACCCAGTGAAGTATGCTTCTTGTACTTGGTCGATAAATTAATCACACCGTGAAATTGTCCAGATACAGGGTCAACGATCGGCGCGGCATAACAAACCCAATCCTGTACACTGTTCATCTGATTTTCATGTGAATAAACACAGCTAGAGAGATGATTATTTAAGGCCAAACCAATCGCATTTGTACCGACAGCCTGTGTTGACCAATGTCCACCTTCGACAAAATGCACTTGCTCAGCAGAGGAGAGCATAGCACGGCTACTCCATGTCCAAAGTAAGGTGCCATGATGATCTGTGATTCCAATTGCCATTTCAGAATCATCTGCAATTTTTAGTAAATCCGCATAATTATGTTGAAGAGAACGACGAAACAGAGAGGGTTCTGGTTCGGGAGGTAAAGCGAGAAGTGGCGCAGCAGTGACGGATTCGATATTGACAAAATGTGTGGTCTGTAAACGAAGCGCTTGCGGCTGTAGTTGATTCAATAGCTTCATATCATATTCCTTTATGATGAATGGTTATGCCATTAATACTTTGTATTCTTTATCGCTGTATCTGGTGATTTTATTTGATGACACCAAATTTTAATCTATATTCAAACAAATAGTGTTCTGAAAATAATCATCTTTATTAGGTTCTCACTTTAGAAGTTAATGTTTTGCTTTAAAATGAGTTTTCTGCTCACAAATGTTAAATAAAGTTACCAATAAAAAGACAGCGTATTCTTTTTGGTACTCATTGTTTAATGTTTAGGTGTACATATTCACTTTGAACACTGAATCATCCTAAATTTCTGTGGCAATGTTTTCACGTGTAAACGGCTTAGGTACAGGCTCGCCCTTGTATTGACGATCAGCAAAATAGCTAGAACGAACCATTGGCGCACTCCATATATTTTTAAACCCTAATAACTCACCATGCGCTTGATAATGTTCAAACTCTTTCAATGAAACAAAACGATGTATTGGGGCATGAGATTTAGATGGCTGTAAGTATTGACCAATGGTGACATAGTCCACTTGATAGTCACTGAGGTCATTCAGCAACACAATAACTTCTGCTTCGACTTCACCTAATCCCACCATCAAGCCACATTTCGTTGCGATGTCTGGGCGTAAATGCTTAAACCGTTTTAACAGTTCCAGTGAATGTTGATAATCTGAACCTGGACGCATTGCACGGTACAAACGAGGGACCGTTTCAATATTATGATTAAATACATCTGGCGGGGTTTCGCTCAGAATGTTGAGCGCAACTTCTAATCTGCCTCGAAAATCAGGGACTAAAATCTCAATCAGCGTATCTGGACTACTTTTACGGATTTCTCGAATACATGCAGCAAAGTGTTCTGCTCCACCGTCAATAAGATCATCACGGTCTACTGAGGTAATCACCACATAGTTTAAATTTAGATTTTTAACAGTTTCTGCTAAATGTTTCGGTTCATCAGCATCTAAAATATTTGGACGTCCATGCGCCACATCACAAAATGGGCATCGACGGGTACAAATATCTCCCATAATCATAAAGGTCGCTGTTCCACCACCAAAGCATTGTGGCAAATTGGGGCACGCGGCTTCTTCACATACTGTATGTAGTTTTTGTTGACGTAATAAATTTTTAATACGTTGCACTTCTTCAGGCTGGCTGATCTTGGCACGAATCCATTCAGGCTTTTGAGGGATCTGTTCTGTACTGATAATTTTTACTGGAATACGTGCCAATTTATCTGCACCACGTAGTTTTTGTCCTGTGGTGACTGAAACTTTTAAATCCATTTTAAATAGTCCATTAAATAATATAACTTAATATAAGATGACATTTTTATTTTCGATGTCAATTATATTTAAAATTTTTTTAAATATAATAAAATAGTGAAAAATATTAATATTATAAAATAAAGGTTGGTTAAAGGTTTGATTTTTTAAGTTTTTGAAAATTATAAAAATTTACAAATATTTTTTGCTTTGTAAGGTGCTGTTTTTAATATTTTTATTGTGTTTTATAAAGAGATATTTTTTTAGTCTAATATTAATTTTTAATGAAATAATTTTATATAAATATACGGGTTTTAAATACCAATATTTATTTTTAAATATATGGTTTTTACTTTTAACTGTGAGCATGAAGGAATAAGTATATGCAATTAACGGAAGAGCAATTGCTAGCAGCATACAGACGGATGCGAGATATTCGTGAGTTTGAGGATCGACTTCACGATGAAAATAATACAGGTGATATTCCCGGATTTATCCATCTTTACAGTGGTGAAGAAGCGGTAGCCGTTGGAATTTGTGAAAATTTGACTGACAAAGATTTTATTACCTCAACCCATCGTGGTCACGGTCACTGCATTGCCAAAGGATGTGATATTCACGGCATGATGTTGGAAATTTTTGGTAAAGATGATGGTTTGTGCCGTGGCAAAGGCGGTTCAATGCATATTGCTGATCTAGACAAAGGTATGCTGGGAGCCAACGGAATTGTTGGTGGTGGGCCACCTTTGGCAATTGGTGCAGCGTTAACCGCAAAAACCTTAAAGACGGGTGGAGTTGGTTTGTCATTTACTGGGGATGGTGGTTCTAACCAAGGTCTGACCTTTGAAGCCATGAATATGGCTGTGGTTTTAAAACTTCCCGTGATTTTTGTTTTTGAAAATAATGGTTTTGGTGAAGGTACTGCGCATGATTATGCAGTCGGAAGCAAAGACATTGCAGGTCGTGCTGCGGCTTTTGGGATGCCTGCTGAAAAAGTAGATGGGACAGATTTCTTTGCTGTGTATGAGGTCGCCCAAAAAGCCATTGAACGTGCACGGCGTGGCGAAGGCCCAAGTGTGATTGAAACCATTACCAATCGTTTTTATGGACACTTTGAAGGTGACCCAGGACTGATTCGTTCCAAAGAAGAACTCGATTATGTCAAAGAGCATAAAGATCCGTTGAAAATTTTCCGTGAAAAAGTCAAAGGCAAGATTGCTGAAGCCACGCTGGATGCAATTGATGTTGAATCAAAAGCCAATGTCGATGCTGCTGTCGCAAATGCACGTGCTGCCAATTATCCAGAACTTTCTCAACTTCTTACTGACGTTTATGTCTCTTACTAAAGGAATAGTAAAACAATGCCAAATAAAAGTTATCGAAACGCGATTAAAGAAGCGATTGAATCAGAAATGCGCCGTGACCCAAGTGTGATTGTTGTCGGTGAAGATGTGCGTGGCGGGCATGGCGGTAAAAATACAGATGACAATAAACTCGAAGGCTTTGGGGGCGTACTTGGTGTCACCAAAGGGCTATGGACAGAGTTTGGCTCTGAGCGTGTGATTGATACCCCGATCACTGAATCTGCAATTATTGGAATGGCGGCAGGGGCTGCTGCAACAGGTTTACGACCTGTGGCTGACCTGATGTTTATGGACTTCTATGGCGTATGTCATGACATGTTGTATAACCAAGCGGCCAAATTTCGTTATATGTTTGGTGGAAAAGCCAAAGCGCCTTTGGTGGTTCGAGGCATGATCGGCGCAGGCTTTTCTGCTGCCGCACAACATTCACAATCCCCGTATAACGTGTTTGCTGCTGTACCCGGTTTAAAAGTCGTGGTGCCGTCCAGTGCATATGATGTAAAAGGCTTATTGATCCAAGCCATCCGTGATGATGACCCAGTGGTTTTTTGTGAACATAAATTGCTTTATGACATCAAAGGTGAAGTGCCAGATGAACCATATACCATTCCTTTTGGTGTAGCAAATTACACCCGTGAAGGAACCGATGTCACGATTATTGCCTTAAGTTTAATGGTGCATCGTGCTAATGAAGTCGCGGATAAGCTTGCTAAGGAGGGAATTTCTGTCGAAGTTGTCGATCCACGAACGATTTCTCCATTGGATGAAGAAGGCATTTTAGAATCTGTAGCGTCAACAGGGCGTGTGGTGATTGTTGATGAGTCTGCTGCCCGTTGTGGTTTTGGGCATGATGTGGCCGCACTGATTGCACAAAAAGGCTTTCATTATCTCAAAGCACCCATTGAACTGGTGACACCACCGCATTCACCTGTGCCATTTTCACCCGTATTAGAAAAACAATGGCTACCAAGTGTAGAACGTATCGAACAGGCTGTACGTAAAACGTTGGAGGCTTAGGATGAGCGAAATTAAAACTTTAGAAATCCCAAAATGGGGTTTGTCGATGGAAGAGGGCACCATTGCCCAATGGTTGATTCAAGCAGGCGAGCAGTTTAGTAAAGGACAAGAAATTTGTGAAATTGAGACCACAAAAATCGTCAATGTCCTTGAAGCACCGTTTGATAGTACCTTGCGTAAAATCATTGCCAATAATGGCGATACTTTAGTGGTGGGCGGGATCATTGCAATTTGTGCAGATGCGCAAGTTTCCGATGCTGAAATTGATGCCTTTGCTCAATCTTTGGCTGGCGCACCTATTCTCAATGAAAGCAAAGCTGTTGAAGTGGTTACTGAAAAGCTGACGGCAACGCAGCCTGAAACCAAGCCACAAACTGCGCCTAAACAGAATCGTATTGAGCAGGTATCAAAAGCTGTTGCCCAAAATGGTTATGTAATTCCTGCTGCATTACAAGGTTATCAACATGTTGAGGATGTTTTTGCAACACCGCATGCCTTGAAATTGGCTGAAAAGCATCAAGTGAATTTGGCGCTGGTTTCAGGCTCAGGGCGTGGAGGTCGTATCAGTGTGCAAGACATTCAAAACGCAGTTCAAGCTGCGGGTGGATCATGGCCCGATATTCGGCAGCAACCGAGTGGTAAAGTGGCGAAATCTAAAGCTGATGATAGCCAAGTGTTGGCAACACCAGTTGCACGTCGTTTAGCCAAACAATGGGGCATTAATTTACATGACTGTCGTGCCTCAGGATCAAGAGGGCGTATTTGTAAGGAAGATGTTGAAGCAGTTCATCAGCGTGAAAACCCTGCACTTGCCCAAAATAGCGCTGATGTAATGCGAACTGAAACTGCCAAGGTGACCACCATTGCGATGAATGGTATGCGTAAAGCCATTGCTTCACGCTTACAGGCAGCAAAACGTAATGCACCACACTTCCGTTTAACCGTAAATTTAAATGTGGATGCTATTCAGGGACTACGTCAACAGATTAATGCCACTGTGCCGCAAGTGAAATTGTCAATCAATGACATGTTGATTAAAGCGGCAGCAGCTGCATTGATCAAAGTGCCACAGGTCAATGTTCAGTTTGATGAAGAGAATCAGCAGATTTTGCAGTTTGATCAGGCGGATATCTCTGTTGCTGTAGCGATTGAGAATGGCCTCATCACTCCAATCATTAAAGCTGCCAATACCAAGTCTTTGGCACAAATTTCCAATGATATGCGTGATCTTGCAACACGTGCCAAAACTGGCAAATTGGCGCCTGATGAATTTCAGGGCGGTAGTTTCAGTATTTCGAATTTAGGTATGCTCGGCGTTCAACAGTTTGACGCGATTATTAACCCACCCCAAGGTGCGATTTTAGCTTTAGGTGCAGCAGAAAAACGGGCAATTGTTGAAAATGAGAGCATCGTGATTCGACAGATGGTCACCGCGACCTTGTCTTGTGATCATCGGGTGATTGATGGGGCGTTAGGTGCACAGTTCTTGGCAGCATTTAAGCAGTTTGTTGAAAATCCTGCATTGATTTTGGTGTAGGAGTATGAGCATGTCAGACACACAATTTGATCTCATTGTGATTGGCGCTGGTCCAGGTGGCTATGTGGCTGCGATACGTGCAGCCCAACTGGGTTTAAAAACCGCCATTGTAGAAGAAAAGCATTTGGGTGGAATTTGCCTGAATTGGGGCTGTATTCCAACCAAAGCTTTATTGAGTGGAGCGGCACTTGCACAGCAATTTAAACATTCACAACAGTTTGGTTTTTCTTTAGGTTCTATCGATTTTGATATCCAACAACTGGTTCGTCATAGCCGTCAGGTTTCTGAACAGTTGGTACAAGGGATTGGGCAATTACTGAAAAAGAATCAAGTTACTGTATTTAATGCAAGCGCTCAATTTATCGAGAAAGAAAGCTTAGAACTGACTGATGCAAAGGGTCAAAAACAGCAGATTTCTGCACCGCATATTATTGTGGCTACGGGCGCCAGAGCCGCCAATTTAGCGCATGTCCCTGTCGATGGACAGCATGTCTGGAGTTATAAAGAAGCTTTAGTCCCAGAACACTTGCCGAAATCACTTTTGGTAATTGGTTCAGGGGCCATTGGCAGTGAGTTTGCCAGTTTATATCAGGACTTAGGTTGCCAAGTGACTTTGGTTGATATTGCCAAACAGATCCTACCTAGTGAAGACATTGAAGTTGCCAAATATGTGCAAAAGCAATTTGAACAGCATGGTATGACGGTTTTGACTGAAGCTGCTGTACAAAACATCGAAATAGATAAGGACCAAGTACATTGCCATGTTGAAACCGCAACAGGTGTACAAATCATTACTGTTGAAAAAGTCCTTTCCGCAATTGGTGTACAACCTAATACTCAAAATTTGGGTTTAGAAAAATTGGGTATTGAGTTTGAGCATAATTTTATCAAAGTTGATCCGTGGTGTAAGACCAATGTAGTTGGAGTTTATGCCATTGGTGATGTCGCTGGTGCGCCGTGCTTGGCGCATAAAGCCAGTCATGAAGCAATTTTATGTGTAGAAAAAATTGCAGGGCTGACGCATGTACATGCTTTAGATCGTAGCCAAATTCCAGGGTGTATTTTTACCCATCCGCAGGTGGCAAGTATTGGTCTAAGCGAGCAAAAAGCCAAAGCAGCTGGTTTTACAATCAATGTGGGTAGATTCCCTTTACAAGCCAATGGTAAAGCTTTGGCTTTAAGCGAGACCACAGGATTTGTAAAAACTATTTTTAATCAAGAAACAGGGGAATTATTGGGGGCACACATGGTGGGTCATGAGGTCACTGAACATATTCAGGGCTTTGCCATCGCTAAATATTTAGAAGCCACTGATGAAAGCCTAGCACAGGTTATTTTCCCACATCCTACGTTATCTGAGGCGATGCATGAGTCGGTTTTATCGGCAATGCAACGTGCAATCCATATTTAAGGAGTCGCAACATGCCTAGAGGTCTAAACAATAAAGTCGCATTAATTACTGGTGCCGCACAGGGCATAGGACGCGGTATTGCTTTACGCTTGGCACAAGAGGGCGTACATATTGCCTTGGTTGATCTTCACCAAGAAAAGTTAACTGCTGTTCAGCAAGAGATTCAAGCATTTGGGGTTAAAGCCACCACATTTATTGCAGATGTTGCTGATCCTGTACAAATCAGCAGTGCGATTGACCATGCAGAATCAACATTAAATGGCTTTGATATCATTATTAATAATGCAGGGATTGCCCAAGTCCAAGCCTTGGCAGAGGTCAGTCCAGATGAATTTAATCGGATTATGAATATCAATGTGGGTGGTGTGCTGTGGGGGATTCAGGCCGCTGCCGATAAATTTAAACAGCGCCGAAATTCTGGCAAAATTATCAATGCATGTTCGATTGCTGGGCATGAAGGTTTTGCTTTGCTTGGTGTCTATTCAGCTACTAAATTTGCCGTTCGTGCTTTGACTCAAACAGCAGCAAAAGAATATGCCAGTGCTGGTATCACTGTAAATAGTTACTGTCCCGGTGTAGTTGGTACAGATATGTGGGTGGAAATAGATCAACGTTTCGCTGATATCACTGGTGCACCCGTTGGTGAAACATATCAGAAATATGTGGATGGAATTGCTTTAGGACGTGCCGAAACCCCAGATGATGTTGCCGCATTGGTTGCTTTTCTAGCCAGTGAGGACGCTGATTATATTACTGGACAGTCAATTTTGACCGATGGCGGAATGGTTTATCGTTAATATTGGAATGAGGAATGCATCTATGAAAGCAGCTCGTTTTTATGATAAAGGGGATATCCGAATAGAGGATATTCCAGAACCACAGGTACAACCAGGAACAGTTGGCATTCAAGTCGCATGGTGTGGTATTTGTGGCACAGATTTACATGAATTTATCGATGGTCCAATTTTTATTCCTCCGTGTGGTCATCCGCACCCGATTTCGGGTGAAGCTGCACCTGTAACCATGGGGCATGAGTTTTCAGGTGTGGTGTACGCTGTAGGGGATGGCGTTGATGATATTCAGGTGGGGCAACATGTTGTGGTTGAGCCTTATATCATTGCGGATGATGTTCCGACTGGACCGCATGACAATTATCACTTGTCAAAAAATATGAATTTTATTGGTCTAGGTGGTCGCGGTGGTGGGCTATCTGAAAAAATTGCGGTACAACGCCGTTGGGTACATCCCATTTCTGCCCAAATTCCGTTGGATCAAGCCGCATTGATTGAGCCTTTATCTGTCGGGCATCATGCCTTTGTAAGAAGTGGAGCACAGTCAGGTGATATTGCCTTGGTGGGTGGAGCGGGCCCGATTGGATTGTTATTGTCTGCAATTTTAAAGGCCAAAGGCTTAACCGTCATCATTACCGAGCTCAGTGCAAAACGTAAAGAAAAAGCCTTAGAAGCGGGTGTTGCCGACTATGTGCTAGATCCGTCTCAAGTGGATGTTGTGGCTGAAGTCATGAAAATCACCCAAGACCGTGGGGTAGACGTGGCTTTTGAATGCAGTAGTGTCAATAAGGTCATGGATACACTGGTGGCAGCTATGAAACCAACTGGTGTGGTAGTGATAGTTTCGATCTGGAGTCATCCTGCAACGATTAATGTGCATAGTGTGGTGATGAAAGAGCTGGATATTCGCGGTACGATAGCCTATGTTAATGACCATCAAGAAACCATTCGCTTGGTTGAGCAAGGTAAAATCAATTTAGAACCTTTTATTACCCAAAGAATTGCTTTAGATGATTTGGTTTCGCAAGGCTTTGAAACCTTGATTCATAACAACGAATCTGCGGTCAAGATTATTGTGCATCCCTAGAAATCATACTACTCAATAAGGCATGTTATTGGTTAATGAATCGTGTGTGGGAGGGCTTCACAATTACTGATCAATAATCAATAACAAGTTTTAGCTGAAGTGAAATTGAATGGAGCTTCTTTGGAGCACCTATTGCGAATCTTGGTGTAATCGGTGGTGTTGCCTATATTGATCCTGAATTAACCCAAACTGCAGGTGGTAAAAATCAAGGCAATATTGCGACTGGGGTTGCCAAGCAACAGGCGAAATTAGGTATGGAGTGGGATATTTCGATTTTGCAGGGTTTAATCTAGACTGGAAATGCCACAGCAGTTTCAAAGCAATATATCAATCAGGAACATACACTACATGCTTCTGAACGAACACTGTTTGATGTTGAGGCGAGATATAAGACCAATGTTTCAAGTTTTCCACTAAACTTAGCTGCGAGTATCAATAACGTGACCAATAAGGCGTATTGGGGCATGCCACAATTGTCCAGTTTAGCCTTGGGTGCACCTCGAACTTTTATGCTGTCGGCTTCTATCGATTTTTAATTTAAGCGATACAGCACTATATTTTTATATGGTGCTGTATGTTGATTCAATGAGGGGCTTTAAATCTGTTCAATCAAAAAATAATGCGGATGGGATTTTTGTCTCAGGGCAGGCTTGCTTAAAGCGCTGTTGATAAAACAACACTAAATCTAAAACAAGTGATGAAATCTAAACATTTATTAAAATTAGATTTTGTATAAGATATTGAAAATTATAAAAATAAATATTGGCATAAAAGCTGCTCAATACAAGTGATATGAAATTGGAAGTATCTTAAGGAATACCTATGTCACTTGTCATCGATAAAAAAGAAAATTCTAAAGAGTTTGTAAAAAGTACTTTATCTGAAATTTGGGTCACACGATGTCCTGTACCCACTGCAACAGGAATCTCATTAAAACGCGGCACCTTAGTCGAAAAATTTGAGCGACATGGTATTGATGTTGCGGTATTGCAAGATGCGCGTAAAGGCTTGTCTGTGCATCATTTTGATCATCAGCTCCCGGCTTTATTCCGTGAAGGAGGTAATGTACCTGCTTTGGCTGCGCGTTCAGAAGGTGCCCCAAGTCGTCTGATTGGATTAACTTGGATTGATGAATGGCAAGTGATTATTGTTCGACCAGATTCAGCAATTCGTCAGCCTGAAGATTTAAAAAATACCAAAGTGGCTTTACCTGAATATGCCGATAAACGTGCAGGCAGTATTTTTAGAGCCATGTCATTACAAGGTATTCGAGGGGCTTTACAACTTGCAAATTTAAGTTTCCGTGATGTTGATTTTATTGAAGTTCCTGAGCGAGCTGAATCGAAACAAGATCGTGATGCCAGTGCCTATTGGTCAGGCCTTGATGCCTTGATTACAGGTGAGGTGGATGCCGTGTATGTCAAAGGGGCATCGGCTGTTGAGGCAGCCACCAAACGTGGTTTAAAAGTCGGTATCGATTTAGATCAATTTACAGATGTGACTTCGCGTGTGAACAACGGGACACCTCGACCTATCACGGTACATGAAGATTTATTGGAACATCACTTTGATGTCGTCGTTGACTTTTTGGAAGAGCTTTTTGATACCGCAGATTGGGCAGAAGATCATTTAGATGAAGTGCTGGTTATTCTACAAGATGAAACCATTGCGGGTGCTGAAAGTGTGGCTACAGCGTATCGTAATAATTTTCATAAATCTTTACATCCTTCATTAAGTGCAGAACGCCTTGAGCTTTTAAAACAACAAAAAGATTTCCTTTGGTTACATGGCTTCCTTGAAAAAGACGTCGATCTTGATACATGGGTCGATCATCGCCCATTACTCGAAGTTTTAAAGCGTCGCCAAAATAAACAACGTTAAAACAGGATATTTATCATGACTACACTGATTCAATCGCCACTTTCCCCTGAACTTAATGATTTTATTGAACGCAACCGTCAAAAAGCTGAATTTGCATTTGAGGTGTTCCGTGAGACGGGCACCATCACTGCCAATGGCACAGTCAATTTTGTTGAACGCGCCCCTGAAAATACCTTGGTGACCTTTAACTATGCAGGTCCTTGGTCACGAGATAAAAAAAGCAAAGTATTGGTAGAGAAACTTGATGGTGAAGTTTTATTGGGACGAAAAGGTGCGGGTGGCCGTTATAACAAACTATTTTGTGAACATGCAGATGTCACCACAATCTCTCATGTACATGCACCGAATTTAGGTGCTTGGGCCCAAACACACCGAACCCTACCGATTCGTTATGTGCCTGTTCAGCGTTTTCATTTATTTAATGAACTGCCGATTTATATCGATCGCCGTCAAGCAGAAGTCGATTTTATTTTAGATCAACTCAAGATTGATATTGAGCATCGGGCTATTTTGGAAGCCAATGGCGGTGCCACAGTTTGGGGGCGTCAAGGTCTACAAGAAACTGCTGAATTTATTTTATTGCTTGAAGAAGGTGCTCAAATTCAACTGTTAGCAGAACTGGTTGGGGGAAGTCGTGAATATGGGCAAGGGGTGCTACAGCAACAGTGGAAAATGAGTGGATTGACTGAAAAAGCAAAATCACTGGGATTACTTCCACTCCATTAGAAACATGATTTAAAAACAAATATAGAGAATATTATGGCTGTAAAACTTTTATGGTATCTCACCTCTCCTGATGGTCCCTATCCTTGGTTGGAGTCGGGACGCTGGGATACCGATTATGAACATTTACAACAAATTGCAATTACCGCAGATCGTCTAGGGTTTTACGGTTCACTCATGGGTACAAGTGAGTATGAAACACTGGCAGTTGCTGCGAGTTTAATTCCTTTTACTGAGCGCCTGAAGTTTTTGGTGGCGCAGCATCCAGGTGAAGTTCAACCCGCAGTTTTAGCCAAATATGCACAAACTTTTGACTCTTTCTCTCAGGGACGTTTGTTGTTTAATGTGGTCAATGGCAATGATCAGGGACTTGCCGCATTGGGTATTCATTATTCACATGATGAACGCTATGACTTTAGTAAAGAATACTGGAGCACATTTCAACAGAATTATTTAGGCGATAAATCTGGCTTTCAGGGTGAGTTTATTCAAGTTGCTCCACGTCAAGAGGGGGCTTCACCGATGTCAAAATGGCATGGGGCAACCCAAAAACAAGGCGTACCGCTGTGGGGAGCTGGCACATCAGCCAAAGGGGTACAACATTCAGTGGAATTGCTGGATGTGTATTTAAGCTTTGCCAACACACCGCCGCTGCTGGGAGAAAAATTCAGTAAAGTTGCAAAAGAAGCCGCTAAAGTTGGACGAACTTTGCAGTATGGAACTCGCTTACAAATTATCGTTCGTGAAACCGAAGAAGAAGCGTGGCAATACGCGCAGTCTCTACTCGATAAAATTGATGTGAATTATGCGATTGAAGCTGTAAAACGTCAGCTTCCACCCAATGAAACTTTCGAAAGCTATCAGAGTAGTAACCCGATTGTTCAAAAAAATTTAGAACGCTTACGTCAGGGGATATTACCTCAAGCTAAAGACTTTGAAATTTATCCAAATATTTGGACAGGGCCATCACTGTTTGGTTTTGATATCTTAAATCCCGCTGCGGGGACCGCATTGGTCGGGAGCGCTGAAAATATTGCTCAACGTATCCAAGAATATGAAAGCTACGGTACATCTGCATTTATTTTGTCAGGTTTTCCTTTAATTACGGAAGTTTATCGTGTTGCAGACTTGTTGTTTCCTTTACTTGAGCTCGATCATGGTTTTGAGTTACCGAAGTTAAAAAAATGCTCGTCTGTAGATTCTCTGTTGAATCAAGAAACTGTGGTTTAAAAGGAGAATCCTATGAGTAAAATTACGCGCAGAGTATTAATTAAAAATACGGGTTTAGGTCTAGGTACGATTGCAGCAGCAAGCCTGATTGGGTGTTCTCGTTCCGATTCCTCAGCATCAAATGAAGCTGCTGCACATACAAGCCAGCATACCACACCGCAAAAAGGTGGAGTGATCAAAATTGGGGTGATTAATGGTAATCAAGCTGGAAATTTAGATGCCCATAAGCCGATTGGGATGTCGAGTGCCTTTAGAGGTTGGCCGTTATATGCCAAATTATGGGAATGGGGGCGAGATATTCAACCTAAATTGGCGCTTGCTGAATTTGCAGAACCCAATGAGGATGGCACTAAATGGACGATTCGGCTAAAGAAAGGGCTTGAGTTTCATCATGGTAAAACCATTACAGCCGATGATGTCATTTTCTCTTTACGTCGTTTGACCGATCCTAAACTGGCGTCTCCCTTTGCGGCTTATCTGTATTCACTACAGCGCGATGCGATTAAAAAGCGGGATGATTACACCGTTGAAATTCCATTTGCTCAAGGCAAAGGCTTAGTAGCCCTACCTGAAGCATGGATGAGTTGGGGCGGTATTGTTCCAACAGATTATGACCCAATCAAGAATGTCGTCGGAGCAGGCCCGTTTAAGCTAGAAAGTTTTACCCCAGGTCAACGTTCCCGTTTCGTACGTTTTGAAAATTATTGGAAAGACAATCAGCCTTATGCAGATGCCATTGAAATTATAGATTTTAAAGAGCAAACCGGGCGTCTTGCTGCTTTGCAATCAGGGCAAATTGATATTGCATCAGGTATTAGTGCCGAGCATTTATCTTTGATTCAAGCCAATAAACGACTGAGTGTTGTTTCATCTGAAACAGATGCTTGGCAATCCTTCGATATGAATACCACTAAAGCACCGTTTAATGATCCTCGTGTCAGACAAGCATTTCGTTTGATTGCCAATCGGGATGATTTAGTGAAACGGGCATTGGCGGGTCAAGGACGAATTGCCAACGATCTGTATTCATTTAGTGATCCTGTTTATAACCATGAAATTCCACAGCGTAAGCAAGATTTAGCCAAAGCTAAAACACTATTAAAAGCTGCTGGTTTTGATCAAAACTTAAAAGTTGATTTATATACAGGACCAGATAGCAATGCCGCCTTGGTGTTTGCGCAACATGCAGCGCAAGCTGGCGTGATTGTAAACGTTAAACAAGTTGAAGCTGCAACATTTGCAGATGCAGTCAAACAAGATTGGGCATTGAGTACAGGTTCAAATGTTTCTCGTCCATTTTTATTGACGGTATTGCAGATTGATGGACCCGGTGCAGCCAATAACAAAACCCGTTTTAATCAAGCCCGTTTTACGGAGCTGGTGCATCACGCATTGCAACAGCCTGATCTGGAAAAACGCAAAGTTCTGGTGCATGAGGCACAGCAAATTCAACATGAACAAGGTGGCTTACTGATTTGGGGTTTTAACAATGTTTTAGATGCACATTCTCATCAGATTGGTGGTGTAACACCTGATCGAACCGGTTTTGCAGCATGGCGAACTGATGAGTTTTGGCGTAAAGGGGAGTAATGATGACGACTCAAGCCAGCAAAATTGAAAGCTCGATTCAACATCCAGCTATCGCCAAGTCGTTTGAATTTCCTGCATGGTTACCTTGGTTTTTGACCCGTATCGTGTCAGGAATTTTAGTGATTTTTGTGATTAGTTTAATTGTATTTATCGCGACTCAAGCGCTTCCATCTGACCCTGCGCGGGTCATTTTAGGGCCAGAAGCACCAGAAGCTACGGTTCAAATACTGCGTGAACAATTGGGGCTGACTCAACCGATATTGGTGCAATACTGGAATTGGCTGACTCAATTATTACAAGGTAATTTTGGACGCTCAATTGATTCTAATGTATCTGTGTTACAGATTATTCAAAACTATTTTGGTAATACGCTTGCTTTGAGTAGCTTGGTAGTGGCAATCACTGTGCCGATTTCAGTTTTACTTGGGGTTTGGTTATCGCTACGTCGTGATAGCAAACTAGACCGAATCATTGTATCTAGCTCCATTATTTTTAAAGCAGTGCCCGGATTTGTCATTGCCATTTGGCTGATGATGTTGTTTTCAACTTCGATCATGCATGTATTACCTGCTGCATCATTGTTGATTCCTGGGCAGTCTCCGTTTAGCCAGCTAGAGTTTTTAATTTTACCCATTTTAACTTTAGCTTTATCGCTTATTCCTTATCTCATGCGTCTTGTGCGAGGCTCAATGATCGATGCCTTAGAGTCCGATTATGTCACTTCAGCACGATTACGTGGTATTCCAGAGCGTCGCATTATCTGGAAGCATGTTTTACCTAATGCTTTAGTGCCCGTGGTACAAGGCACGGCATTGACTATTCGGGTTTTACTCAGTGGGGCTTTAATTATTGAGGTTGTATTTAGTTATCCCGGAATTGGAAATGCATTGAATGCAGCAATTGAAATGCGGGATATTCCTACCATTCAAGCGATTGTGTTATTGCTGACCATCTGTGTGGTGGTGGTCAATTTAATTGCAGACTTAATTACGACTTTACTCACACCGAAAATACGCACTGCAAAAAAACATAAAGCCCGCTCACCTGGTTTACGTCAGGCATTACGTTTATGGAAATCTGGCCGACCGATTACGGTAAAGCCTGTGGATCGCCGTAATGCCTTGAAGAATATCAATTCGGGAGAGGGAAAATGAGCACACTTCATTGGTATCAACGTAAGTTTTTTAAAGCCTTGATTTCTGAGCGACAAGTTCGTTTTGGTTTTGTAGTGACAAGCTTAGTTTTGATATTTGCGCTTATTGGCCCAGTGCTGGTTCCTTTTGAACCAACTGCCTTAGTGGGCATGACCTATGGTGCGCCTGAAGCACAGGCTTTTCTTGGCTATGACTATATTGGGCATGATGTTTGGTCTCGTGTATTAGCGGGTGGTGCTTCAATTATTTGGATGACCCTCGCTGCCAGTCTGGTGGCTTTAATTATTGGTTCCAGTTTAGGCATATTGGCTGCTTTTGCACGAGATAAAGTTGACCAGTTTGTGACTTGGCTGACGGATGTCTTTATGGCATTTCCTGATCTGATTTTAGTGCTATTAATCGTTTCGATGCTAGGGCGTGAGCCATGGCTGATTGTGCTCACTGTTTCGATTGCTTTTATTCCTGGGGTAGTACGTCTTGCACGAAGTGTTGCGCTAAATTTGGTTGAGCAAGAGTATGTAGAGGCCGCCAAAATTTTAGGTTATTCGAAAAGCTATATTTTATTCCGTGAAATCCTACCCAATATGCTGACACCCTTATTAATTCATCTTGGGGTGATGTTGACGTGGGCTGTTGGCATGTTATCTGGTCTGGCTTTTCTTGGTTATGGTATCGCACCTCCTGCAGCCGATTGGGGCCTGATGATTAATGAAAATCGTGCTGGGTTATTGGTTCAACCGTGGGCAGTATTTGCACCGGTGATTTTAATTGCTTTGTTTGCGCTGGGAACCAATGTGTTGGCTGAAGGTGTAGGGCGTGCCGCAGCGCGGATTGAGGAAAAATCACCATGACAGAGATTTTAAAGAATACGGTACTACAGGTAAAAGACTTAACGGTGGCGTTGGTCAACACAGGCAATCATGTGGTTTCGAATATTTCTTTTCATTTAAACGAGGGCGAAGTCCTTGGATTGGTGGGAGAAAGTGGTTCAGGTAAAACCACATTGTCGAGTGCGTTATTGGGCTATGCACGACATGGTGCCAAAATTATTCAAGGCACAATTGCGCTGGATGGACAAGATATCCTCAGTCTTGACGACCACGCTTTGCGTCAAATTCGAGGTTATAAAATCAGTCACGTTGCCCAAGATCCGGGAACGGCACTAAATCCAGCATTAACCATTGGACAGCATCTACTTGAGTTATTAGAAGTCCATCAATCACGCTTATCCAGTAGTGAAAGAAATCATAGAGTTGCTAAAATTTTAGATGAAGTGGGATTGCCTCAGGATGATGTGTTTTTAAAACGCTATCCTCATCAGCTTTCCGGCGGGCAACAACAACGGATTTTATTAGCATTGGCATTTTTGTTACAGCCTCGCTTAATTGTCTTGGATGAACCGACAACAGCATTGGATGTTACAACCCAAACTTTAGTGCTAAATATTATTCGTAAATTATGTCGCGAATATAATGTTGCAGCAATTTATGTATCACATGATTTGACTGTGGTGAAAGATATTGCAAATCGCGTAATCGTCCTGTATTCAGGCCAGATTGCAGAAGATGCTGCATTAAGCCAGTTATTTGAAACGCCAAAACATCCTTATACTCAAGGTTTACTCAATGCCATCCCCGATGTGTCGATTCGTAAATATTTATCCCCCATCGAAGGACATGCACCCTCACCGAATGACCGTCCAACAGGATGTGCCTTTGCCGCAAGATGTACTTTCGCTAGCGAATTATGTCATCAACAGCAACCGAAATTAACCCTGTTATCTCAAGCATTTGATCCACATTTTGTTGCTTGTCATCATTGGGATGAAGTGGGTGTGATCAATTTTCAAGAGCTTGATCCGCATCTGATTGAATTAAAAACAGATCAACAGGCACTGCTTAAAGTAGAACATATCAATGCTTGGTATGGCCAGCAACAAGCACTTTTCGATGTTTCTTTTCAAATACAGCGTGGAGAATGTTTGGCCTTAGTCGGGGAGTCTGGTTCAGGTAAAACCACACTGTCTAGAGTGATTGCAGGACTGAATGAAAATGCAGAAGGTCAGGTAATTTTAGCAGATGAAGTATTGTCCTTGCAGGGACAAAAACGTCAGTTAACACAACGACATAAACTGCAATATATCTTTCAAAATCCATATAAAGCCTTGAATCCAGCACATACCATAGGACAGACACTCACTAAAGTGGTTCAGCACTTTTTTGCTACATCTCAGCAAGAAACTCAACAAAAGGTCGTTCAGGTACTTCAACAAGTATCGCTTCCTCCACAGGTTCAAGAACTCTACCCAAGAGATTTATCTGGCGGAGAACGGCAACGTGTAGCGATTGCACGAGCGCTGTTATGTCAGCCTGATGTTTTGATTTGCGACGAAATTACTTCTGCTTTAGATGTCTCAGTACAAGCATCTATTTTAAAACTGTTGCAACAACTGCAAAAGCAAGGCGTAACTTTACTTTTTGTGACCCATAACCTTGGGGTAGTTAGAGCAATTGCTGATCGAGTTGCCGTTTTAAAAAATGGCCATCTGGTGGAATACGGTGAAACCGATCAAGTACTGAGTCATCCGCAACATGCGTATACCAAAACTTTGCTCACACATGCACCCAGCTTATTTAAGACTACAGCACAGCGTATCTGTGCATAAAAAACAAGAGATTTTCCGGAGTTAAAATGAACGATATTCAGCAACACAATTTTTTAGAATTGGGCAGTATAAGACATATTCAAAGTGAACAAGAAGCATTGGATATTGCCAAGGCAGTAGCAAAACAACTGACTGAATTTGCTCAAGATCCTCAATATAACAAAAGTGTTCCTTATGAACAGGCCCGCTTAATTTCAGAAGCAGGTCTGACAGCGATTATTGTTCCTCAACAATTTGGTGGTTTAGGTGCGAGTATTAGCACATTGGTCAATGTGGTAAAGATTATTTCATCTGCAGATGGTGGTGTGGGGCAACTTCTACAAATTCATTTCACCATGTTTCGAGGAATTTTAACGGGTTATGAGGATGATATTCGCGATCAATTATTGCGTGATGTATTGAGTGGTAAACGTTTAGGCAATGCACTCGCAGAAGTGGGCGGAAAAGATAAATTTCAGCATAAGACTCGTGTAGAAAGAAATTCACAAGGGCAGTTAATCTTAAATGGCAGTAAATTTTATTCCACAGGCTCTTTATTGGCCGAGTGGATCTCTTTATTTGCAGGCAGTGATGATGGACCTGTTTCGATCTTGATTCATCGTGATACGCATGGGGTAGAACTGCTCGATGATTGGGATGCAATGGGGCAAAACAATAGTGTCAGTGGCACAGTCAATTTTAAAGATGTTGTTGTCGATGAACGCTATGTTGCTAAGCGCAATACTGGTGGTTTAGGGACAGTGCTACGCACAGGTTTAACTTGGCCTCAGATTTTGCATGCAGCTATGGATACAGGTATTGCCAAAGGTGCACTTGAAGGGGGGATTGATTATTTGCAACAGAATGCTCGTCCTTGGGTGGAAAGTGGTGTCGACTCCCCGACACAGGAACCGCATATCATTAAGCAAATTGGTGAGTTTGCAGTTTTGGTCCGTTCAGCAGAAGCACTTTTAGATCGCTCAGCAGCGATTTTTGAGCAGCATTTAACCAATCTGGAAGATGAAGCCTTACAAACTGAATTGATTTTATCTGTGGCTGCCACACGGAGTCAGTCCGACCATGCATCTTTGAAAATTTCCAGTGAAATTTTTGGCTTACTTGGAGCAAGCTCTACTTTGTCAAAATGGAATTTAGATCGTTTCTGGCGTAATGCTCGTACACATACCACACATGATCCGATTCGTTGGCGTTTATATCATGTTGGAAATTATTATTTAAATAATATTCCACCTGGTGAATATAACTCTGTGCTTTTAAAGAAACAGGCTGAAAATGTGACCAAATTTAAGTCATAATTTGAGTTCGACAAAAATATGCTATTCGGAAACCTCATCCACAACTGTTTGAGGCAGTACTTAATCGCATATTTTTTGCGATTGATTAAACGAGCTGATGGTGGGCAGTGAGTTTTACGGTGAGAAGCAGCACTCTGCAAGATGCTTTTCTTGCAAAGTTTGGAGTCTCATTTTCCCGGAACAAAAGTAGCGTGAGCCGTTGACTGATTCTGAGGCTAGGTAAGAGCTGGTTAAGAACTTCAGTAAGACGCCATTAAGATAATTGTTATTCATGAGCATAGCAGTGCTTTATGCGTTGAGAATAGTCAGAAGCTTTTGTATAGGGGGATGTCTTAAATTTGAAAGCTGAAAAATAAAAGGTTGTCATTACGACAACCTTTTATTTTTTCGTATTGTTAAGCCACTTGTGCATGAATAGCAATGTCTTGTGCTAGCCATTCACGAACATTAATTTGAGCTGGAATAAACTTCCAGCGATAGAGAAAGTCACTGAGGTCTTGTAAGGCAATAATCGATGTTTCATCAAAATTGGTATTCAGTTTGAGATGTGCATCTGCGCCATAAGCTGCATGAACCCATTGTTCACTGCTATTACATTCTTTAGCCAGATAGCGGTGAGTTTCATCTGCATGCACATGCGCCCATTGTTCAGCTTGTAAAACCGCATCGACAATGGATTGAGCTTGTTGTGGATATTGCGATAGAAAATCTTCATCCACAGTTAGTGTTCGAGGGGTACCATTATTTGAACGTAGGATAGGGTCGGGATGTGAACCAATATCAATAATGGTATGCAGGGCAAAATCATGGGCAATTTGTGCTGCATGTGCGCCTTTTAAAAAGATGGCATCGACATCCCCTTTGATTAAAGCCACAATCTCTGCACTTGCGCTCAGTTTATTACGATTGCTAAAGAAACTCGAATCATTTTCTTCGGTATGATTTTGCTGTTGCGCCACTAATATATCAGCACGCAGACAATCCACCAGTTCCAGATCACTGACCTTAAGATTTACTGTTTTTAATGCATTTTCTAAACCGCGAATGGCTTGAGCACGAGAGAAATCGATGATGGCATCTTGATTGAGTGGGAGTCCAAAGCGTTTACCTTTTAAATCCTCAACCGTCTTAATTTGGGAATCATATCGAGTCAGCAGTAATTGGACTTCATCTGCCCAAGATAAACCGATGACTTTGGTTTTTTGTCCAGAAGCATATGCCCAAATTGCAGGAATACTGCCACCATGCCGAACTGAATTGGCAAGGGTATGGTTAAAATGTGAGTTACGAACCTCTTTTGAGTTCGATTCACGAATTGATTTAATTTCAATTTGTTGCTCAATAAATTTTTCTTTTAGCCAGCCTTTTTGAATCGAGATTCCAAGCCCTGTAGGAACTGGACAGCGTGTATACCAAAGTGTATTCAATGGTTGCATTTGAAGTGTTGTCATTGTGACATCCTGTTGTGATTTGAATGCTTTAAAGCAATATTGATGCCATTGTTTAACTTTTTGATATTTAAAATATATTTTTAATATCTATTTTTATGATGTTGATATATCAAATATTGTTGCAATAACAACAGATAACAAGTGTGGATGTTTTAAATCAAACATCTCATCAAACATGTTTTTTAAAAAAATAATATAAAACAGTGGATTAAAATATTTATGCCTTTGAAAAATTTGGCATAGATCTCGCAGTGAGCTATAGATCTTTAGTTGTTGTTTTATTTTTATGTTTAAAAATTATCCACTGCTGCGAAGTTTGGCCTTATATCGTTTTATGCCATTTCGCTTTGTATTGACGGCAACATTATTTGTCCTTGCCAATTTTGGCTTAGCACTACAGCAATATTCAATCGGACATGCGATTGATACGCTAAAACACAGCCAACCTGAAAGTTTATTTCAGCATGCTTTTACAGATCCGTTAAATCCGTGGTTTTGGTTTATTCTACTGACGAGTATCGCTTTACTTCGTGCCATTATTCAATATTTAGCGGGTTTAAGTGCCTTGACGATTGGACAGCAATTGTTAAGTATTTTAAGAGAAAGAATCTTTAGTCAGGTCCAGCATTTAGATGTTTCATGGCACTGGAAACACGGATTAGGTGAAGTTTTATCAAGAACCACCCGAGATTCAGATAAATTAAAAGAAGCTTTGATTAATTTTTGGCGACAAGTGTTTGAATCCAGTCTAGTGGTCGCCGCAACAGTCGGATTGTTGTGTTGGTATCATCCTTGGTTGGGGATCGTCCCGCTTATTTTTATTTTTCTAGGCCTAGCAGTGCTGTTTAAACTGACCAATCAGTTGGTGGTGCTGGATCATCAAGTTGCCTATGCCTATGAAAAAGTCAGTGATACTTTGGCTGAAAGCGTCAATGGCATTCGAGTGGTCAAAGCCTTTCAACTTGAGGAAAAGCTCTTACAACGTTTTGATGCTGCGGTTGATAGCTTTATTCGTCATTCCATTCAAACCATTCGCACCAGTGCACAACGCTTACCGATTCCTCAAATGATTATTGCCTGTTCCTACTTATGGGTGATTGGGTTTGGTGGCTACTTAATTGGACAAAATCAATTACAGATTGGGCAATTTGTGGCTGCTGTACTTATGGCAAATTTATTGGTGTTTCGTATTGAAAGTATTGGACAGGTCTTACATATTTTTGCAGATGCACGTTCATCGGCAACTCGAATATGGCAAATGCTAGATGAGAAATCGGCAATTGTAGATGCTGCACATGCTTTGCCACTACAAGGGGATGCTGAAGGGGATGAAGGTTTAAATATTCGACTGGAAAATGTCAGTTTTCAGGATCGAAACACAGAAAAGTATATTTTAAAACAGTGTAATGTTGAATTCCGAGCAGGTGAAATCGTCACCATTGTGGGGAAAACTGGAGCGGGTAAAACCACACTGATGAACTTGCTCAATCGTTTTATCGATCCAACCGCAGGGCAGGTCTGGATTGGTTCAGATCAACGCGGTTGGCTCAATCTTAAAGATCTTAGTTTGGTTAACTTACGTCATATGGTTCAGATTATTCCGCAAGATAATTTCTTTTTCTCAGGAACCTTGGCGGATAACTTAAAAATAGCCAAACAGGATGCGACTGAACAGGAGATGCGAGACGCGTTGCATTTGGCTTCAGCATCTGAACTGTTACAGCGACTCGATGCTGGTCTGGAGACACCAATAGGGGACAAGGGAGTCACCTTATCTGGAGGGCAAAAACAACGGATTGCACTGGCACGGTCAATTTTAAAAAACTCGCCAATCTTGGCGCTTGATGATTCAACCAGTGCTTTAGATTCCACTACAGAAAAACAGGTGTTACAGCGTTTATCAGGCTTGGCTGACAATAAAAATCAGCTCAAAAGAACCATCCTGATCAATTCAAATAAACAGACCACGATTTCTTTATCAGATCGCATTATCGTATTAGATCAGGGACAAATTCTTGCTCAAGGGAGCCACACAGAATTGCTCCAGCATTGCGAATTTTATCGGGAGTTGATGGGATTTCAGAAAGCGCAACAGGAGATTCAAGCATGAATACCACGGTTAAAAATTTCCAACCGCTGACGAAAATCTATGATCTGCAGATCGAAGAAAACTTAGCAAAAACCGCGCTACATCGCGGAATGTTAAAAAAACTCATTCCTTTGCTTTATCCGATTCGTTATTTAATTCTAGCCATGATCTCAGTAGAGATCTTACAAGTGCTGAGCATCTTTGTACGTCCATGGGCAGTCAAGTACATTTTAGATTCTGGATTTCAGCAAGTGGCTGGGAAACTGGTGTTGTATCAGCCAGTACTTTTTATAGCAATTGCTATTCTGGCATTCAGCTGGGTGTGTCGTTTTGGATTAGCGGGTATATCAAAATACTTGTCTGGAAAAGCGGCTTTAAGTGTCATTAATGATCTAAGACGTTCATTATTTCAACATATTCAAGCTTTAAATATTGGTTATTTTGATCGAACTAAAGCCGGCCGAATTATTTCACGAGCGGATCGTGATGTCGATACTTTAGAACCAGTATTGATACAAGGACCACCTGAACTACTTTCTGCGATTTTACGTTGCGGATTAGCATCTGTGCTTTTGTGGCATATTTATCCCCCATTTTTCTGGTGTTTATTTGCAACTTTGCCGATTTTATTGACAATGACTGCAATATTTAAAAAGTCATCACAACGGCATTGGGGACGGGTTGCCGAAGAACGCAGTCGATTTACTGCACATTTGGTTGAAACGGTAAATGGCGCCAAAATTATTCAGCAATTGAATTATAGTGAAACCAATCAACAGCGCTATCAGCAGCTCTTAAAAGATTTTAATGATTCTATTATTTATGGAAGTAAGCGGACCAGCTGGTTTGCCCCATTTACTGGATTGCTTTCGACAGTGGCAACCGCAGTTTTTATTGTGATTGGAAGTTATGCTTATAGTGAAGGTGTCATCAGTATTGGACAGTTTGCCGAAAGTATTTTTTATGTGTTTTTATTCTTGGCACCTTTACAGGAATTGACCGATTTATTTGAGCGTTATGCCAATGGTGCAGCGTGTGCACAACGGATATTTCTACTTTTAGATACCCAATCTAGCATTCAAGATGCACCACATGCGTTGAAATTAGGGCAACTTAACGGGCATATTCGTTTTCAGTCTGTACATTTTGCTTATACCACCAAAGCTGTTTTACAAAATTTTGATTTAGAGATCGACGCTGGAACGGTGGTTGCGATCGTGGGGCCTACAGGTCATGGTAAAAGCACGATCGTTCAGTTACTGACACGGTTTTATGAGCCTCAGCAGGGTGGGATTTTCTTAGACCGTTATCCGATACAGGATATTCATCTGGACAGTTTAAGACAAAATGTCAGTATTGTTTTACAGGACAATGTCTTGTTTAGCGGCACAATTTTAGACAATTTACGTTTAATTCAACCCGAAGCTACAGATCAACAACTGATTCAGGCGATTGAAGAACTTGGTGCAGATGATATTCTAGGACAGCTTCCTCATGGTTATTTTACTGAAGTTGGAACACTCGGAAAAAATTTAAGTCATGGGCAACGCCAACTTGTTTGTCTCGCACGTGCATATTTGGCTGATCCTAAAATTTTAATTTTAGATGAAGCGACCTCTGCGATTGATATTTATACGGAACAGAAAATCCAATATGCCCTTCGACGCTTATGTAAAAATAGAACCTGTATTGTGATCGCACATCGCTTAAGTACCATTCAAGAAGCAGACAAAATTGTGGTGATTGAGAATGGGGCTGTAGTGGAACAAGGTTCTCATGAACAACTGATTCAACAGCAACAATCTTACTATCAGTTGTATCAATCTTATTTACACAATCAACTTGTATAAGCTTATGCGCCACGAGTAAATCTGTGGTTTTATAAACATTTTTTCGAATCATTGTTTAAATATAAACAATGATTTTTTTATTTTTAATGACAAGTTTTTGATATTCAATAATAAAAATTTTGGCATTGGCTTTGCTATATCGGTGCAGATCGTTAAGGAAGCTTATATGCGTACATATTTTTCTCAATTCATTCTTCATTCTTCTGTTTTTGCGTTCAGTACACTTACCGCCTCAATCACTTTGGCAAATGAACAAAGGCCTGTATCAGAAAAAGAGGATGTCGTGACATTGCAATCAGTTGTTGTAACGGGTTCTCGGCGAGCTATCAATAGTGCTTTAGAGGCTCCTGCTCCAGTAGACATTGTGACAGCCAAAGAACTACAAGAAACAGGGGCAGGTGATCTTGCAGCTGCATTAACACGCTTATCGCCGTCAGTGAGTTTACCAACATCACCTGCGGGTGGTTTCGGTGCATCGGTGCCGCCGAGTATTGCATTGCGAGGTTTATCTGCAGATCAAACCTTAATTTTGATCAATGGTAAACGTCGCCATACAGCGGCTTACTTCACTCGACAAGCGTATGCTGGGGGGAGAGGTGCTGCGGTAACAGATTTAAGCCTAATCCCGATTAGTGCCATTGAACGTATAGAGATTTTACGAGATGGTGCCGCAGCTCAATATGGTTCTGACGCGATCGCGGGCGTGGTTAACATTATATTGAAATCACGTGATCATGGTGGTGGCGTGAGTTATCAAACTGGAGGCTATACACAAGGGGATGGTGAACAGCATAAAATCAATCTTTGGAAAGGCTTTGAATTACCCAATGATGGTGCTTTAACTGTTGCCGTAGATTTAGGAAAGCGTGAAGCTGCAAGTAATACTGCACCAGATACGCGAACATTTTATGATGGTTCAACCCAAGCCCAATATACCGAGCAGAACACACCATTTAGAACTTGGAAATTTGGTTCTCCTGAACAAAAAGACCAAATCAATATCACTGCGAATTTAGATTTACCTTTAACTGATGAAATTGCCTTGTATGGTTTTAGTAGTTATGGGCATCGTAAGACCATCGGGGAAAATTTTTATGAGCCTCCAACCACAAAAACAGTACTGAATCAATCCAGTTATTTTAAGCAACGTTATCCTGATGGACGCTCACCTTTGAGTTTAGTCAGTGTAGATGATTTTGCGACCACGTTTGGGGTTAAACAAGGCAACCAGACTTCAGGAAAATATGACCTGTATGCCACTTATGGACAAAACAAAGTCAGCACTGAACAAGGCAATGGCATTAACCCAAGTTATGGTGCAGATTCACCTTCTCATTATGATTTAGGGGAAAACATTTTTGCCCAACTCAATACAGGACTGGACTATAGTCGTGATTTTGCAATTGATGGTTTAGCCAGTCCATTGACTGTTTCGACGGGAGCGCTATACCGTTGGGAACAATATAAACAAAATGCAGGCGACCCCATTGCTTATACCCGTGGACCCTATTTTAATCCAAGTACGGCTTTAGGTACGGGTATCCCAGGTATATACGCGGGTATTACAGATCAAGACCAACGCAAAATTAGTCGAGATGTGTACGGCATTTATTTGGATCTCGAAGCCGATATTGTAAAAGATTTAAATGTTGGTGCTGCTATTCGAACAGAAAAATATTCAGACTTTGGTTCGACAACCAACGGCAAACTCTTTGCCAAATATGATATCTCTCCGCAGTTGACCCTTCGTGGATCTGTCAATACAGGTTATCGCGCACCGTCATTAGCCCAGCAAGGATACTCCGCTTATAGTGTACAAACGGTGCAAACTACGACAGGTTGGCAAGATGTACAGCAAAGGACTTTAGTTGCGGGAAGTGAAGCGGCTTTACTGATTGGTGGAACTTCACTTAAGCCTGAGAAATCCACCAATTATTCTTTAGGTTTGGTACTCAAACCATTTATCAATACCTCTGCAACTTTAGATCTTTATCAAATCGATATTCGAAATCGTATTTTACTTTCTGACAATATTACTGGCAGCGTGATCAATAATGCTTTTGCAAATACGCCGTATGTAAATATTGCCAATGTGGCGTTTTTTAATAATTTATTAGATACGCAAACGCGTGGTTTGGAGTTCGCGTTAAAACATGATCTTGATCTTGAACAATATGGCAAGTTAAAGCTGAATTTAGGCTTGGCTTATCATAAAAATAAAATCACTGACAGCCGAGACTCAATCACTGCAAAAGGTGAGCGAATTCCAGTCTCTAGTATTGCTGGTCGAAATACCCAAAGCCTAATTGAATCTACAGCGCCAAAAACCAAATTAGCATTGGGTGCACTTTGGTCAAATCAAGTGTGGAGTATCAATGCCGCAGTCCGTCGTTATGATAAATGGACCACCTTAAATAATACCAATACTTCATTGGATCAGACCTTTGATCCGCAATGGATTGCTGATTTGGACTTTGGCTACAAAGCAGATGCGTGGGTAAAGGGGCTAAAATTCAATCTGGGCGCAAATAATTTATTTAACAGTTACCCAGACAAAGCCAAAGACTCATCTGTAGGGAACATCGTCAAATACAGTTTTAATGCGCCAGAAGGTGCCTTTGGAACGTATTTATATGGCCGTGTAAGTTACGACTTTTAAATTAAAAAATAAATTTTTAAAACAGTTTTTAAATAGGTTTCAAGGTCATGAAAATGCAAAATACTTTTATATCTAATGTGGTTAAATCCGTTTTTGTCGCAAGCATACTCACGTCTGCTGGAATGGCAAATGCCCAGCAAGCCCCACAGCCTGAAGATCGTTATGGGGATGGACGTGTTTCAGCATTTTATACATGGAAAGCTGCGATTCCAGAACAAGCTGGAAAACTCTTAAAGACAGAGGACATCAGCAACCCTTATATCCGTTTGGACAATGATAGTACGGCCATTCGTATTTTATATAGTTCAACAAGTGGAAGGGATAGTAAGACCCCCATTGTGGTTTCTGGGACAGTACATCTTCCTAAAGGTACGCCACCGAAAGAAGGTTGGCCTGTTGTGTTATGGGCACATGGTACGGTTGGTCTAGCAGATGCCTGCGCACCTTCTTGGAATGGACGATCTTATCGAGATGTACAATATTTAAACCGATGGTTAAAAGAAGGATTCGCTGTAGTAGCAACTGACTATGAAGGACTTGGTGTGGCTGGCCCACACTTGCTGATCAATAATCCAATGCTTGCTTATAGTATTTTAGACAGCGGTCGAGCTGCGCTTAAAACGAAATTACCTCTAGCAAATCGTTTTGTTATTGTGGGGCAATCTCAAGGTGGGGCAGGGGCTGTTTCAGCTTCAGCTTATTCAGCAACCTATGCACCAGAGTTAAATATTAAAGGATCTATTGGCACAGGGGTGATTTATCAGGACCCCGAGGCAACAGCTGAAAAGAATCAGTTAAAGTTAAATCCTTATGAAGTCAGTCCATCCTTAGCATATGGTATTTATAGTTTTCTAGTGACGCAAAGCTTATTTCCTGAAATCAAAACTGAAGATATTTTTACCGCTGAAGCAGTGCCTTTGGTGGAACAAGCAAGAAATGCCTGTTTGACCAGTTTTATGGGAGATATTCAAACAGCAGGACTTTCACCTGCGCAAGCCTATAAGGTGAATCCACCATCGATCTATAAAAAATTACAGGAAAAACAATCCAATGATTATGGCTATTACCCGACCTTAAAAATCAATCATCCATTATTTATTGGCACTGGGGCAAATGATCGTACACCAGATGCACGTAATCAAATGAAGTTGGTGGCGGATGCATGTAAGGCAGGTACAGTCGTTGAAGGGCATTTGTATCATGGATTGGGACATAGTGAGACAGTGAATGCTTCCCTACAAGATTCTATTCCATTTGCCAAAAAGGTGATTGCAGGGGAGAAGATTCAGTCCATTTGCAAACCAGATTTACAATAGAAAATCAGAAGAAAATAACCATCCCTCATAATGATGCTCATGGTTATGACAAGACCTTAAATTAGCAAGCAAGAAAAAACCGCTCATTCAATCCGATTAAATGAGCGGTTTTTATTTAGCTTGAGGACTTAGGCAATCTGTTTGTTTCGCTTGGCCGCCTCATCTCGTACCGCAGGAATAATATAACGACCATAGTCCACAGTATCGTAAATTGGATCATAACCACGATTTAAAAAGGTGGTGACGCCCAGATCTACATAATCAAGTAATGCGGCAATAATCGTATCAGGCGTTCCGACAAGGGCGGTGGTATCACCATAGGCCCCAACTGCGCTTGCAGTTGGCATCCATAAGGCTCGGTCATGGCGATCACCTTGTTGTGCTGCTGCCAGTAACCGTTGTGAACCTACGCCTTTAATTTTATGTCCCGAAAGTGAGCCATTATTTTGGAACGTTGGATTTTGCTGAATATCAGCTAAAATTTGTTGTGCTCGTTGCCATGCGAGTTGTTCTGTTGGCCCAATAATAAGACGTACTGATAAACTGACCTGCGGCTGGGGTTTATTGGCTGCTTCTGCTGCCTTTTTAAGTTTATTTATCTGCTCTTTCACGCCCGCTAAAGGCTCACCCCAAAGAGAATAAAGATCTGCATGACGCACTGCGATATCGTAGGCAATATCCGAAGAACCACCGAATGAAATCGGAATAGAAGTTCCATTGACCGGTTTTAAAGGGCAGAAAGCATTTTCCAATTTAAAGTATTTGCCTTCATAGTGAATCGGTTGCTCACTTTTCCAAAGCTTTTGGATGATATCTAGATATTCACCTGTGCGTTCATAACGTTGAATTTTATCAACAATATCATCACCTTCTTGGGGTTCAGCGGTAATTCCCGTAATGGCATGTAAACGAATGCGTCCTCCCCCAGTGGTATGGTCCAGTGTGGCAAAGGAGCGTGCAGCCAGATTAGGCGTCATCAGCGCAGGGCGATGTGCAATCATAAATCCCAGTCGTTCAGTCTGTTGTGCCAGATAAGCTGCGATTTGAGTACTATCAGGGCTACTTGGTCCATTGGCGATTAAAACTTTATCAAAACCTGCATATTCATGTGCACGAGCATGATAGCGTAAATATTCGAGATCAATTTTATGACCAACTCGGGTCCCTTTGGTTTCAGACCATTGATTTGGAAAAACCATACCCACAAACTCTATGCTCATCATTTAACCTATACTGTAAATTTTAAATAAAAGAGCAAAATAGATGCCAAATAGAGAGGAGAGATAAAATATATAATTTTTTCAAAAATATTTTTGTAAGCTGTTTATATATGATCAATTGATAGACATATTGTTTAAAAAGCAACATTGCATAAAAATAGAAATATATTGATTATAAATGGATAATAAAAAACGTCTATAAAATCATTCAATATATAAATTTAGGATTAAATATCTGTAATTATTATTTATCAGCTTTGTAATAGAATTGTACTATTCTATTTTAATATCCTCCTCAGCTATTTAAAGGGTTAATTATGAAATCCTATTTGGATAATGATTATAAAGTAATTACCTTGCCTGATAATGGTGTGCCAATTAAGCCAATAAGAGCAAAAGCGATTATATTTTCTGATCAAAACTCTCGTAAGCTATTAAGCCAAGTTGAAACCATTGCACCAAGTTCTGCCAGTGTGATCATCCAAGGTGAATCAGGTACAGGTAAAGAATTAATCGCACGTGAAATTCATTTGAAAAGTGATCGCCAAAATAAGCCGTTTCTTGCCGTCAATTGTGGTGCTTTAGTTGAAACACTTGCAGAATCTGAATTGTTTGGTTATGAAGCAGGCGCATTTACGGGTGCGCATAAGACACGTCCTGGTATTTTTGAAACAGCCGACGGCGGAACTTTGTTCTTGGATGAAGTGGGTGAGTTGCCGTTGTCTTTGCAAGTAAAACTGTTACGTGTATTGCAAGAAAAGGAAGTTGTTCGGGTCGGTGGACGTAAACCGATCCCGATTAATGTACGCATCTTGTCTGGTACACATGTTGATTTGCGTAAAGCTGTTGCAGAAAATAAATTCCGTTTAGATTTATACTATCGCCTAAATGTGGTTGTGCTAAATATTTTACCATTGCGAGAGCGTAAGGGTGACATTTTGCCTTTGGTGGATTTTTTCTTAAACTCCTATTCACAAAAGATGATTACGCCAAAACCCAACATCAGTGATCGCGCCAGAAATGCGCTACTCAACTATAGTTGGCCGGGAAATATCCGTGAGCTTGAAAATAATATCCATTATGCACTGCTCATCAGTGGTGGCAAAACCATTGATATTGAACATCTAAGGTTTTCAGAGGAGGGTGGCTCAAGCGTTTTACCAGATAATGATTTGATTCAAGAGTTTGAGGATGTACTCAAGCGTTTATTTCAAGAATATGAGGGTGAAGCATGGCACATCATTGAAGATAAAATCGTCAATACCGCTTTTTCAAGTTGCTGGAATAATCAGGTTAAGACTGCAAAAATGTTAGGACTGTCGCGCAATGTTTTACGTAATTTGTTATCAAGATATAATTTATTACCAAATAAAAATGAAATTGTTTAATTGGGCTGTGCAATAGAAACATCCATTTTAACCATGGATGTTTTATTTTGGGCTGGTCATTTTTGTGATCCATAAACCCAGTTCAAACAAAAGCCACATCGGTACTGCCAGTGCAAGCATGCTAAAAATATCAGGGGGTGTAATAAACATTGCGATAAAGAAAAACAAAACAATGATGTGTTTACGGGAATGTTCCAATTGTTGAATAGACAGAATACCAATAAAAATAAGAATGTAGGTGAGTACAGGGATTTGAAAGGCGATACCAAAAGCCAGAAAAAGCTTGAGACAGAAATCAAGATAACTATTGATATCAGTCATCGGTAAAACATTATCTGGTGAAGCTAAGACAAAGAAGTTTAACGCCAAAGGCAGAATCAAATAATAGGCAAATAATAGGCCAAGATAAAATAAACCGATGCTGGAGAGTACAAGCGCCACGCCAAATTTTCTTTCACTTTGATATAGAGCAGGTGCAATAAAGCGCCAGAATTGATAAAGAATAAAGGGAATCGCCAATAAAATTGCAAAATAAATATTGAGTTTAAAGGGCGCTAAAAATGTACTCATCACATCTGTAGCTATCATGGTTGAATTTTTAGGCAATCGGGATATTAAGGGTTGAGCCAAAAAATGATAATTGTGTTGTGCAAGGGGCAATAAGAGTAAAAAAATAGTTAAGACTGTAGCAATGCTATAGATCAAACGCTTTCTAAGCTCTTTTAAATGTTCGCTATATTTCATTTCAGTGAGTGTTTCACTGAGTATTTGTTCGGTCATGCAGCTTGATCCTCACGCAAGATATTGGATGATGTTGTGTAAATTAAAAAGGGTACTTTTAATTCACGCGCAGAGATTTGATAAACATAATCATGTGTGGGATAAGGGGGCGCTTGATGTGCTATAGCAACAGCGCTATGTACACTTTGGATTTCGTGTTGCATTTGTGCAAGCTGCTGTTTGAGCAGCTCTTCGTTTTGTTTTATTTTGAGCAGCTCTTCTTGCATGATCCTTTTTAGTTCAAGCAATTCCAGTTCATTTTCTAACTCTAGCTGGATTTTGTTAAGGTTATTTTTAAGGGCTCTGTATTTAAGTAATCCCACCCTGAATGTTTGAGGGAGCTTTTCAGGTCCCAATATAATCAGTGCAATAACAGCAAAAGCCAAGAGTTCACCAAAACTGATATTGAACATAATGATTTAGTACTCACCGGTTAGTGTTTTTTTCTTTATTTAAATCGAGATGATGAATTTCTTTAGGCTGATTTGTTTCAGACAGTTTTTGATCATCAGAATGAACCGAGTCTTTAAAATCTTTAATTGCACCACCTAAATCCTTACCTAAGTTTTTAAGTTTTGATGTACCAAATAATAAAATAACGATCACGGCAAATAATAATATATGCCAAATTGATAAACCCATTTCATATTTCCTTAATAATTTAAAACGAGTTGGTATAAATATCATGCTTGAATATATTTTCTAAATAATATTTATATCGATGGATATTCGATTTCATTATGCGCTATGGTCCAGCATATTGAGTGCTTGATTACGATAGTTAAATAATAATTCGCTGTCCTTATGTCTTGGATGGGTCAAAGGAACTTGAATGATTTCTTTAATTTTTCCTGGTCGAGCAGACATTACGATCACGCGATCCCCCAAATAAACCGCTTCTTCTATATCATGTGTAACTAGAATCATGGTGATCTTTTGATCTTGCCAAATACGTTGTAATTCAGTTTGCAGATGGCTACGTGTAATTGCATCTAAAGCACCAAAGGGTTCATCTAAAAGTAAAATATCAGGCTGATTAACCAAGCCTCGTGCAATCGCTACCCGCTGCGCCATACCCCCCGATAGCTCATGTGGATAAGCATTTTCAAAACCTTTTAAACCCACCATTGTAAGATGTTCTGCCACACGGGCATTTTTTTCGGCACGGCTTAAGTCGGTTTCTTCGAGCGCTAAATGAATATTTTCGGAAACACTGAGCCAAGGCAATAGACGGTGCTCCTGAAAAATTAAACCTCGTTTTAAATCTGTCCCTTGTATTGGTGTTTGATTCAGTAAAATCTCACCTTGATAGTCTTTATCTAATCCTGCAATTAAGCGCAACAAGGTCGATTTACCACAGCCACTGCTTCCGACAATAGAAATAAATTCTCCTTGTTGAATATCGAGATGAATACCATCTAATACGGTGAAAGTTTGTTGATCTCGATAAAATGATTTATTGAGTTTTTTAATCGAGAGTAAGGAAAAGCTCATATCAATATCCTGAGAAGATGGGTGATTCAGTTAAACACGCCATTGCAGTAGTCGTTTAGAAATCAAGTGAATGCAAAGCGTCATGCCAATACCGCTGAGGGTGACCGTGATTGCACACACCAACAAAATATCCATTTCGGCATTGATTTCAGCTTTCATCATTAAATTGCCTAAGCCTGCACCAGCATTGAATAACAGCTCACTGGCAGTTGTGGTAATCCATGTAAAAGGCACCGCTAAATTCAACCCCGTTAAAATATATGGGAGAGCTTGAGGGAAACGGATTTTTTTAAATTCCTGCCAAAAAGATAATTTGTAAATACGAGCGACTTCACTGTATTTCTGATCATAATGACTTAGCCCTTGAAAGCTGTTAATCACCATCGGGAAAAAAGAAGCAAGCGCAATAATAAAGATTTTTGCCTGCTCACCATTGCCAAACCACAGTGCAATCAATGGGGTTAAACCAAGTAAGGGTACTTGGCGAATGCTATTAAATAATGGTGAAACCAAGGCATTTAAAATTTTTGAATAGGCAAGTAAGGCACCGAGTAGTAGCCCTGTTGTCGAGCCAAGTAAAAACCCCAGTCCAGCTTTTTTAAGACTTCCCCATGTGTTTAACCATAATTCACCTGTTTCAAGCAGCTGAATAAAAGCAAAATACACCTTCTGTAAAGGCACAAATGCATAGGCATGACTGGCGCCTAAACTTGAATTGTATTGCCATAAAGCCAGTAAAAGGAGCGGTAGCAGCAGACCTTTGATCAAGATCAGTGGTTGCGCAAAAGCACTTTTTAAGTTCAGTGGATGCTGTGACATTATTTCCCCCTTGAACTCAATGCAGGTGATACAAGATATTGTTCGAGCTGACGTAAAGTTTTATCTAAAGCAAAACCGATGATTCCTGTAATAAAAACTCCGACCATGACAACGTCTAAACGTAACATTTGTCGTCCGAGCTCCATCATTTGACCAATGCCAGTGCCTGCAGCAAGTAATTCAACGGCCACCAAAATCAACCAAGCACGACCTAGAGCAATCCGCAGTCCACCGATTAATGCTGGGAGGATGCAAGGGATGATGATGTATCTCAACCATGCTGGAGTTTTTAGTTTGTAGATCTGGCCCAATTCAATATATTTTTTAGGAATATTTCTAACAGCATCCGCTGTTGTGAGTGCGATTGGAAAAAAACAGGCTTTAATAATCAGTAAAATTTTAAATAGTTCACCAATTCCAAAAACCAAAATAAAAATAGGAATAAGCACAAAGATTGGAATTTGATAAAGGATATTGAACAAAATATAAGTGTAATTTCGGAAAGAGGTGAGAGATGCATAGGCAATGCCAAACAAAATCGCACAGGTGGCCGCAATTGAAAAACCCATCAGCAGTCGAGAAAGGCTATCTTTTAAATGCAGTTGTAGTTCACCACTTTGCAACAAGGCAAGAAATGTCTGCCATACCGTTATCGGTGGCACTAAAATTTGGGTTGGAAAAATCTGTAAATAGCTAATCAATTGCCAAACCAGTAACGCCAAGATGGGTGAAAGAAATGAGAGCAAGCGATAGACCTGCTCAGAAGACAATCGCCTCCATAATGGTGCTTTGATCGCCACGATTTTTTTTTCGATAAGCGGATTTACGAGGATTTTCATAACCTAGTTTCCTTGCTTATGTTGAATATCAAGTGGTTGTAAATTTTGAATGGCTTGACTGGTAAACTGAGCATTGAGCAACTCTTCAGCTTTGATTGGCGTTTGAATCAATTGGTTTTTTACAGCATGGTCGATGACTTTTGCATAATGCTGTTTAAGAAAATCCACTTGGTACTCAGGTGACCAATCTTGTTGCCAGTTACTGCTGGTATTTTGACTTTCGCGTTGAATCACACTTAGAGGCTGACCAAATTTGGTTTGGCTTTGTTGGAATTCATCTTGATGCTGTGAAATCCACTGCATTGCCCGTACTGTCGCATCAGCAAGCAGTTGGGTTGTGTCTGGATGTTGATCCAGATAAGTCTTGCGTCCCCATAGTTCAGCACGCATTTTCCAGTCAGCGGGTAGACTTTGCGATGACCAAATAATTTTGCCAAGATGGCGATCTTGTAAAGTGAGCGCATCACTTAAGGTAAAAAATGCATCGACGCTTTTAGCGGATAAAGCAGCAGCTCCCGCCTGTGGATTGAGATTGATGATTTGAAAATCTTTAAGCTTTAAACCTTTGCTCTGTATCAATTGAGCAAAATTAATTTCCCAAGGACGACCACGATGTAAGGCAATCTTTTTACCTTTGAGGTCCTCAATGGTTTTGATGGGTGAATCCGCTGGAACCACCAAATAAACATTATTACCGACTCCGCCAGGGACGACAATTTGTGTTCTAACACCAGTGGCATTGAGTACTACCGCAGGAAGATTGCCATAAAAAGCAAAATCAATTTTATTGTTGATAAAGCTTTCATTGACTAAGGTGGCCACAGCCGCAGTGGTTACAGGTTCCCACTTTAATTCAATATTTTTCTGCTTTAATGCTTTTAGAAAAATGGGGTCCTGTGCAATAAGTTGTGGTACACCAATAAAGTCCAGACCGCCAGAAGTTCCATTGGCCACAACCGCAATACGAAGCTGTTGTTGACTGGTTTTACTTTGGTTTGGATCTTCGGTTTTTTGTACGCCACAAGCAACCAATCCTAAAAGACTAAAACTTAAAAAAAGACCAGAAAAAATACGCATATCATCATAAAAATCTAGAAATATAAGGGGGATAGAGCAAGAACCAAGCCAAAATAATTATTTTATATAAATCAGTTTGTTATGTTTTTATGATTGGTGCTATTTGAATGGATTAAACAGGTTATGTTGTGAAACCGACAGTATTGGATGGATAAGTGTTGAAATTTCAACACCATGTTTAGCTGGGTTTTTATAATATTTAGATAAAACAACAATATAGATGAATTCAATATTGCATAAAAAACGGCATGGTTTCTGCTCATGAGTTGTATCACTCACGATAGCGTGTAAAACCTTTAAATTATTGAGAAGTATTATGTCTGTTGAATTTTTATGGAGAATCCCTGTACATGGGGATGGTCGTCGAGCACATCAGTTACATACACGAGGTGAATGGAACCAGTTGGGCCCAGCAGTACAATCCCCTCAACGTGTGGCACCTCAACATCAAGATGAATTGTTTGCCTACTATGATTATGTACAACAGGTAGCAAAAGCCGCAGATATCGTGGGTTTTCACGGCGCATTGATTCCTGCTTTTCCACATACTGAAGAACCGTGGGTGCTGGCATCGGCATTGGCAAGAGAAACCAAAAGACTCCGACTATTGATTGCGATTCAACCTTGGTTTATTCATCCTGCATACGCAAGCCAAATGGCAGCAAGTTTGCAACGTCTCAGTCAGGGACGGGTCGAATGGAACGTGATTTCAGGTGGCGGTGGGGCACAGCAACGTGCCTATGGTGATTTTATTGAACATGATCAGCGCTATGCGCGAACCAATGAATTTTTAGAGTTTGTAAAAGGGTATTCGCATCAGGCACCTTTTGACTATGATGGAAAGTTTTTCCATGTTGAACAAGGTGGTTTGAAATACCCAATGAATCAATATGACGTTCCTCGTTTGTGGTTAGCGGGAGCAAGTCCAGCGGCACTGCAAGTTGCAGGTCAGCATGCCGATATCCATTTAACTTGGGGTGAACCCGTTGAAGAGCAAAAAAAAGTGATTGAACAGGCGCGAACCTTTCTTGCACAAAATACCCCAGACCATAAGGTAAAGTTTGGTATGCGTATTGATATTTTGGCACGCCCCACACAGGAACAAGCATTTCAAGAGCTTAAACAGATGTATGAAACCATTGCTGTTGATGGCAATGCATTTGAACGTAAAGATACTGAGTCGGTTGGTGCAAAACGTCAGCAGGCTTTAGCACAAGGCAATCGTTTTGAAGACTTATTTGTCAGTCCAAATGTTTGGGCTGGTATGTCAAATGTAAGGGGTGGGCCAAACTGTATTTTAGTGGGGAGCTATGAACAAGTGGCACAGCGCTTACAAGAATATATCGACATTGGTGTTGGGCATTTTATTCTCGCCAGTAACCCACATTTGGAAGAAGCATATCGGGTTGCTGAAGAAGTCTTACCCTTGGTTGGATATAAATTAAAATAATAAGTTTAGATCCCTTTGAGATATCAGAGGGATCTTGTTGTTTCAACAGCATAGAACTGTCTTAAAACCAACAGCTTTGCTGACAAATCGAAGAGTGTTTTTAATTAAATTTATAAAAATTAGTAGCTTATATTGTTGGCATGACTTGTGCAATTTTCAATACAGTATTTTATTTTTTAGTTTAAATTGCCATGAGTGAACGAATATTTAATCCCCATCAGCGGGCGTTGCTATTTGGGCAATATGCATCTGCTTCAACTGCAACTGGCATATCAGACCCATTTACACGACATCATTTGGATGTGAGTCAATCACCTCCAGCAAAATTGAATAAATTGTGGATCGCGATCATTACGGTTGCAGCAGCACATTTGGGTATTTGGTATATCGCAAAAGAATTACCGACACCAGCTTTGGACATTGCAAAGCCAGAACCCGTGGTGATTGAAATTGTTAAACCAGTGGAACCACCTAAAGTCATTGAACCTAAAATTCCACCAGTGACGCAAAAACCCAAAATTCCGCCTGTGGTCGAAAAACCAAAACCGATTGCGAAACCTATTGAACAGCCGAAACCTGTTCAAAAAACTGTGGAGCAAGCCAAACCGATTGTAAAACCCATTGCGCAAGACACAGTTCAAAAAACTGAGGAACCTGTTGTAAGCAAAAAACTGAGCGCTGAACCTGCTCCAAAAACAGCAGAACCAGTGAAGCCTGCTGATGACAATTTACCTGTGACAGAAGCCAAGGGGTATGCAGGTTATCTAAGCAACCCTGCAGCAGAGTACCCTGAACAGGCCTTAGAACGTGGTTGGGAAGGCTCGGTGATTTTAAGGGTCAAAGTATTGCCAAACGGTAGCCCAGATAGCGTAACGGTTAAACAAAGTAGCGGCAAAAAACTTTTAGACAGCGCGGCTGTAAGAACAGTAAAGCAATGGAAATTTTCACCGGCCTTAAAAGGTAAAACACCTGTCGAAGGTTGGGTTGATGTTCCAATTCATTATCAATTACCGAAATAAACTATTTTAAATTAAGAGGATATCTACATGACAGACATAAATTCATTAATCCATGACGGCACAATCTGGTTATTGGTTGCTTTCTCCATCGTCACATGGGTGTTGATCGTGGTTAAAGTGGTACAGACACAGAAAGCCAGCAAGCAAAGTAAGGTTTTTGTCGAAGCCTTTTGGAAAGCCAAAAATTTGCCTGAGGCAGTGACTCAATCACAACAAGGTGAAGGCCCTACAGCCCGTGTTGCAAATGCAGGTTTTCAAACCTTGATTGAGGCAGATGAAAAGACTCATCAAGATTTGCAAAACAGTTGGAGTCGTCAGGATTTATTAGAGCGTCATTTACGCAAGCAAATTTTAACTGAACGTCGTCAATTGGAAAAAGGTTCTGCATTATTGGCTTCGATTGGTAATAACGCACCGTTCATTGGACTATTTGGAACCGTGTTTGGGATTATTCATGCTTTACAGGCCATTGCACATTCAGGTAATGCAAGTATGGATGTGGTTGCAGGGCCAATTGGTGAGGCCTTGATTGCTACAGGTATTGGTATTGCTGTGGCGGTACCCGCTGTGTTGGCTTACAACTATTTCATACGTAAAGTTAAAACCATCGGTGCAGACCTCGATGATTTTGCTACTGATTTTGTCAGTTTAAATCAAAAAGCGGGTTTTCAATTACCTGTCGCTAAGCCAAAAAATACCACTGGAAATACTGTAGTCAATCATGATGCATCCAGTAAAGAAGTCAAAGAAAAAGGAGTGTTTGCATAATGGCCGTTTCAACCTCCCAAGAAGATGATGTGGTGAGTGAAATTAACATTACGCCATTGGTTGATGTGATGCTGGTTTTACTCATCGTGTTTATCGTTACAGCACCCCTGTTAACCAATACCGTGAAAGTAAATTTACCCAAGGCTGCACCGACGCAGTCAACGGATCAGAATAAAGCGGTTGTCATTAGTGTTAATCCGCAAGGAGAAATCTTCCTTGAAAAGGATAAAGTAACTTTGGCAAGTTTTGAAAAAGAGATTCAGTCACGTAAAAACAGTAACCCTAAATTGGCTTTGAATTTAAATGCCGATGAGACCATTCCTTATGGAACAGTTGCAAAATTACTTGCCAGTATTGAGCGAGTAGGGGTAGAAAAATTATCTGTAATTACCGTACCCAAGTAGTCTTTGGATGCTGAATGAAATAGCTGCTACGGCAGCTTTTTTATTGCCTAAAAATATGAGTAGTTAAAATAAAAACAGCGTTCAAATTTTATTGCTTTGTATAAGCATGATTTATATACACTGAATGTGTCTAAAATGAATGTGTTAATTACGATTTTGATCAGCAACATAAAGGTCGTTGTGTTGGGCAGCAATAGACGGGATGTACCATCAGAGCCCCATACTGGATTGACTTTTCGTCCTTGAAAAGTCAGAAGATCGCTGACTACAGCAGATGCTTGCTGGTGTTAAGGCTCTGCAAATTTTATTTTAGGCTTGATTGTTCCATAATTTCTCAAAACGCCACGTTGGGAAAATAGTGTGTTCTGCCGCTAATCCTCCGATCTGTTTCGATGCAGCATCTATGCTATGGCTAAAACCCCAAATCAGCATTCCACCGCGTTCATGTTGAATTTTTTGTGCCTGAGCCAAATACACTTTACGCTTGGCTAAATCGGGTTCAGCCAGTGCTTTATAAAACAGCTCACTATATTCTGGGTCTTTAAAGTTGACACGATTGGTTGTTGAAATTGGCGCATCATTCACTACAGCAGTGGATAAATACGGTGTACCCACGTTGGTTGCATTACTGGAGAATTGCCATTTACTTCGATCAGGTCCATTAAATGTGGCTAAATCAACTTGTTTGACCCGAATACTGACATTGGCTTTCTTTGCTTGTTCTGCAAATATCAGGGCAGGTTGGGCGTTGCCAACGGGGGTAATCAGTTCAACGCTTAAGCCATCTTTAAAGCCCGCTTGAGCCAATAAGTTCTTGGCTTCTGTAATGTCTTGTTGACGTTGTGGCAAATTTAGAAATGCTGGATCCTGTGGAGAATATAGATCATTGGCGATGCGTCCCTGACCGTTTAAACCCCGTTGTATCAGCTCTTGACGATCGGCGATTAAACGAAATGCTTGGCGGACTTTGGGATCATTAAATGGTGCCTGTTGAGTATTAAAGTCAAAACTATTGTGGGTATTGGTTTGAGAACGAACCGTTTGAATATGTTTTGCTTGCTCTAAAATTTTAATGTATTCAGGTGAAATCGCATTTGCAAGATCAATTTGTCCTGCCAATAATGCATTTAGTCGAGAAACTTGATCTTTAAAGTCAATTACTTCAAAACGATCTGCATAAGGCCGATCTGCTTTAAAATAGTTTTCAAACCGAGTAAAGACTGAACGTTGACCGGGGATAAATTCTTTGACTTTATAAGGACCTGCGCCCACAGGGTTATGAATGGGATCAAAATCAGTGGGGACAATACCGCCAAAATTGACCCAAGTTTCAGGCAGCGCCACAAAGCCAGCAATTGAACTAATAAAAGGAATGCGTACTGTATATTGATCTAATTTTTGGATACGATCACGATCAATCCATTGCACAAGATTCCGAAAAGGTGAGGCAAGCTTTGGATCTGTTAATCGTTGCAATGAAAAAATGACATCATCTGCGCTGACGGTTTTACCATGATGAAACTCTAAACCTTTACGCAGTCGTATGGTCCATTCGCTGGCATTATGATTAGGTTCTGCAAATTCAGCCAAAGCAAGACGAGGAAGCATGTTTTCGTCCCATTCCCAGAGCTTATTATAAATCGCAAATCCACGGGTAATCCCACTTCCTGAAGCTGAAAGGTGAGGGTCAAGGCTACCTGATTGTTGTCCCCCAATCAGCCCTAATCGAATTGTTCCACCATGCTTAGGGGTACTGGAAAGTGAACTTTGGGAGTTAGCGCTAGGTTGTGGAGATTGTCCACAAGCAGATAAACCACTGATTAAAGAAACGCCACCTAGTGCAGTTAGACTTTGGGTTAAAAATTTTCGACGTGAGAGTAACAAGGTTTCATGTGTCATTAAAAATACTCAGTTAGAACTTATCCAGAGGAGATTGCACAATGAATGCCAATTCTTTTTTATATTTTTCTAATATTTATCAATTAATTATAAGCGTTGTGTTTTTTGTCACTGTTGCTTTTTCAGCATTTCTGTTGAAAAAATAAACATGCATAAAAGTTGTATATCAATGAAGATTATTTAAAAGTAATAAAAATCAATGTTTTATATTTGAGTTTTGCCTATTTAAAGATTGGCATAGGCTTTGCGTAACGCAGTGTAAATTTATTTTACTGAGTGTGATATGAAACAGAACTTTCAATTAAAGCCACTGGTGATTGCGCTAGGGCTATTTGGGGCAATTTTTCCATGTGCTATTTTTGCTGAAGAAACCTCAGAGCAAGCCAAGGATTCTGATGGTGATGTAATTACCTTAGCTGATGTTGTGGTGACAGGAGCAAATAAAAAAACCACCATTCTCCCCAAGCGTAAAGTCACTTCGATTTATGGGACGGATAGTTCTGTATTAGATACCCCACGTGTCGTTTCACAAGTATCAGAACAACAGTTTCGTGAAGATGTTATTCGTAGTGCAGATGATTTGGTTAAGTATGCTCCAAGTATCACCAGAGGAGGTGGGCAAAATGCCAATTTCGCGCCACAGATACGAGGGCAAAACTCCGAAGTTTTTCAAGATAGCCAACGAATATACAGTACCCGACATCCGACCAATTTAAATGCCTATGAAGCTGCTGATATTGTTGCAGGACCAACAGGGGTAATTTTTGCACCGACGTCAGGTTCAGGGGGATATATTAATTATCTCACCAAAAAACCGAATTTTAATAAAGCAGAAACCACGATTTCGGGATCAGTGGGTTCAATTTATGCAGGGCAAGGTGCTGAGCCTAATTTCTCAGTCAGTATTGATCATACTGCACCTATTTCTAAAGAATTGGCATTTCGAGTCAGTGCAACAGCACAACGAACAGATGACTATTATGACAATGTAAAAAATAATTTTAATGCATTTTATGGTGCTTTGGCTTGGCGTCCAGATGACAGTCTACGGGTTGACTGGAATATCAGTTATGACGATTATTCAGATTTTAATGTGACGCATGGTTGGAACAGAGCGACACAACAATCCGTTGATCAAGGGCTTTACTATAAAGGCAGAGCGACCCCGATTATTCAAAACGGTTCAAACTTTTGGTCTCCAGTCTTTGAGTCTGGTGCAGCTCACTCTAAAGTGATTGGTTGGCAAACTCGGCAGAAGAATGACAAAAATCAATATATTGCTGTAGGTCCAGTACAGACTTCTCCTTTGCCAAGTTCCACTGCTGATCAAGCGGGTACAATTCGAGGCTGGGTCTATGATCCATCAATCGCAGGCAATGGCTTAGTCAAATTAGATGATGATGTTTCTGGTCGGAGCGAAGATAAAAACAGTGCAAAGCGCTTTAGCACACAATTTAAACTGGTCAAAGATATCAATGAAAATTGGTCTGTGGCCAATAGTACGCTATATCAAAAGAGTCGTGATTTGGGTGATTCTGTTGGGAGTTTCTTTACCGATTTGGACCATGAATTATTGGATAACCGCTTAGAGTTTTTAGGCGATCATGACTTTGAGCTATTGGGTGTCAAAATCAACAATAAAAGCAGTACAGGTGGCGCTTATCGGCATGAGAAATTTACCTCTCTCGCAGCAAACAATAGTTTTAATATCAATCCTTATGATTTAACCAATGATCCATCACAGAAAAACCCGGGGGATTTATTGGGGTTGGTCAATCATGGCGGTTCGACTGGAAGCTGGATTGGGCAGGCTGGTGTTCCACAGTATTCGCAGTATTTTGGCTATTTAAATCTACCTCGAATGTACCCTGTGGGTCATGGCTTATATGCTGAAAAAGGCGGTTTTCCTCCCAATGGAGGTGGTGCAGTTTATACAGGAACAGGCTTTTGGGACACTTACAGCGTATTTACACAGCAAAATTTTACCTTTAATGATGGTTTTGGGATTAATCTGGGAATTAACCACAGTTCAATAAAAGCAAAATTAGAGAATCCACTGGTTTTAGTCCCTACAGATGCCCGCTCAGATTCCAATAAATATAGTTTGCTCAGCTATCAAGCCAGTACCTTTATTAAACCTACTGAAAAAAGTACCCTATATTTTACTTATGATAAAAGTACAGCATTGAATACGGGTGTATTTGGTCCATTTTTAATTTGGGGCGCTGGAAATCAGCTAAATCCTTTGGCTTTTGACAGCCAAAGTGAATTAAAAGAAGTGGGAGTGAAATACGAGCCGATCACTGATCAACTTCTGTTAACGCTCAGTGGTTTTGAACAGAAGCGCGATTTATCACCTGATATCAATGGCAATATGGCGCGTTTTGAAATCAAAGGCCTTGAATCATCATTACGTTGGCAGCTACAAAAAAATATCGCGATCGGGGCAAACTTAACCTATCTCAATGCTGAATATTCTTCCATTATTCCGGCTGGTTTTTCACCTTTTGGTTTCCATGCAGACAATGCGACGGTATGGGGCGATAGCAATGCTTTAAACCAACGCAAAGCAGGACGTTATGATGCAGCAGGCATTCCTAAATATTCTGCAAGTGCTTATGTGGACTATCAGCACCAGTCAGGTTTTGGACTAAACTTATCGGGCTGGTGGACAAGTAACTGGTATACCAATCTAAGTCAGACCGTAAAGGTACCCAATAATTATAATTTAGATTTGGGACTTTATTATCGTCAACCGCAGTGGACAGTAGGCTTAAATATTCTTAATTTGACCAATGAGCGTAATTTCGTAAATGGTTTAGCTGGTGCAAATAGCGAGTTTTTACAGCCAATGCGTCCATTGACGGTACAAGGACAATTTAGCTATAAATTCTAAATTAAACAGATTTTTATTTTTGATTGCATTAGCCATACTTTTGTATGGCTTTTTTATAAATTTATTCTTAGTAGATATCATTAAAAATAAAAAACAGCAAAATGTTGAAATAACAACAATACGACAATTAAAAATGTCTATCTATCAGCAAAAATAAATATTTTTTTTATGATTTTTTATATAACACTTTGAAAATATTTAAATAAATAGAATGGCACAAAAGTTGCCAATAACAAGAATAGATTTATTTAAATGGAGTCAGCATGTTTAAGGTTACAAAAATTAGGCAGAGTATTTTAACTGCTATGTGGGGCGTAACGGCGAGTGTTTCAACACTGGCTATTGCAAATGAAGAGATCGAGACTACACCAGCACAACAAGCACAGGTTGAAAAAGCCAAAGATGTCAAAAAATTAAGTGATGTGATCGTCACTGCACAATATCGGGCGCAAAATATTCAAAAAGTTCCAACTGCAATTACTGCTGTTTCGGGCAAGGACTTGGCTGCGAAAGGCTCTACTTTTATTGGGGATGTTTTAACCTATACACCAAATGCTGCAGCTGAAAACCCAGATGGGGATAGTCGTCCACGTTGGTATATTCGTGGTCTAGGTACGGGAGATGTGGCTGCATCGACAGTATTTCCTGTTGGCGTTTATGCAGATGGGGTTTATTTAAATGCGCCAGTTGCAGGTGCAGGTGACTTGTTTGATTTAGAGCGTATAGAAGTTTTACGTGGTCCACAAGGCACGCTCTATGGGAAAAACACCACAGCGGGTGCAGTCAATTATATTTCTAAAAAGCCTAATTTTTTACATAAACCCAATGGATATGCAACCATTGGTTTAGGGGACCATAACCTACGAACATTTGAAGGTGCAGCAAACGGCAAAATTTCGGAAAATGTTGCGGTGCGTGGGGCTTTTTACTCTGAAGATCGTGACGGATATGCAAAGAATATTGCCAATGGTGAAGATTATGGCAACGTGGATAAAAAATCTTTTCGCTTCCAAGTGCTAGGCAAAATCAATGATGAATGGGATGCTTTGGTCAATCTACACAGCCAAACTTATAATGGTTTAGGCAGTAATGGTTCCTTAAGTGTTGGTAAATATTGGGGTATTTATGAAAGACCTAAAGGGCGAGACACCAATTTAGATTTAGACGAAAACAATAAGATTCAGCATGATGGTGCTTCATTAACTTTAACTGGGGATTTGGGGGGCGGATATAGCTTTACTTCGATTACTGCCTTTGATAAAACCACACAAAAGTCGATTTCAGATGGTGATTACACTCCTTATGATGTTGCACGAAGCTATAGTGATAATGAATGGCGTCAATATAGCCAAGAGTTCCGCATCGCTTCTGATGCTGAAAAACGCTTAAGCTGGATTGCAGGCTTTCATTATTTCAATGAGGATTTAGATTCCACTGGAGTCAGTGCACGTATCAATAAAACATTGCCAAATGGCGCTGCTTCTCAAACTGCATCTACGCCAGCATTTAGAGATATAACCTATAATCAAGCCACTCAAAGTTTTGCATTTTTTGGTAACAGTACCTATAAATTTACAGATAAATTTAAAGTGACAGGTGGTTTACGTTGGACCAGTGAAGAAAAAGATATTGATCTCAATCTGACCCAGATCACAACAGGAGACTATACAAAAGGCAGCTGGTGGAAAAAAGATGGTTACAGCCATGCTGTTTATAACCCAACTCCAAATGCAAATGGATCAACAAGTCGCAATAAAACTTGGAATGAGTTGACCTATGACATCACCCCAGAATATGAAATTAATCCTAATTTAAATACTTATTTTAGATTCGCACGCGGTTTCCGCTCAGGTGGATTTAACACAGGTTTATCCAGCAGCTTAACCCAACTTGCCGACGTGAATCCTGAATACTTAAATAGTTATGAACTCGGTTTAAAGTCTACGTTATTGGACGGAGATTTAATCGCAAATGCCAATATCTTTTACTATGACTATAAAGATATTCAAACCAATTTACTGGTTGCAACAGAGGGACAAGGTGGCGGTGTGACCTCGGTTCTCGCCAATGGACCAAAAGCTGAAGTTAAAGGCGCTGAATTAGAGTTAGATTATTCAGTGACAGAAAATCTACGTTTACGTTTTGCTGGTGCTTATCTTGACAGCGAATATACCGATTTCGTCGATAAAAACCCAGTAACCAATGTGGTTAATGCAGATAATACAGGCAACAGTCTAGTCCGTTCGCCAAAATACACCGTCGGTCTGGGGGGAGAATATACTTTTAATCTCAATGACGGTGCTCGTGTTGTTGTAGGTACAGATGCCAGCTACCGTGATCGTGAATTTTTCCTCGTAAACCGTCAAGACTATTCGGTAGATCCAATCTTAAGCCAAAAAGCATATACCTTATGGAATGCCAATGTTGGCTACCATAGTGCTAATAATAAATACCAAATCAATGCCTATGTTAAAAACCTATTGAATGAAGAATATCAAGTACATGGTCGTCCCAATGGACCCGCTGGACAATATGTTCTAACTTATGGAAACCCACGCCAAGTTGGTGTTTCTCTTACTGCTAAATTCTAAGTTATACGGAGAACCTCATGGGAATTGAATTTTTTACCCGTCTACCACTACACGGTGAAGCAGAGTACTTAGCAGGCGATCCAAGGAATCGTGGTGATTGGTCACGTGTGGCGGGTGTAGAGAATACTGGTGCGACATCAAACTACCAAGTTGGTGATGACTTTACCTATATCGACTATCTTAGCCAAGTGGCTCGAGCGGCTGAAATCAACGGTTTTGCAGGTGCGCTGATGGTGAATGCACCTACAGGTGAAGAACCATGGACAGTGTGTTCCTTATTGGCAAGAGAAACCAAACGCTTAAACTTTGTGACTGCATTCCAGCCTTATCATTTTAGTCCTTATAATGCAGTACAAAGTGCAGCAACGTATCAGCGCGCGACTGGGAATCGTTTGGTCTGGAATATTATCAATGGCGGCTCTGAGGTCATTCAGCGCCAAGTTGGAGATGTTACCCCACACGATGACCGTTATATCCGTGCGACTGAATTTTTAGATGTGGTGAAAGGGTATTGGTATAACGAATCATTCCATTACCAGGGCAAATATTATTCTGCAGAAGGTGGCGGTTTAAAATATCCTTTGAATAAAGCTGAACTACCGATCATTTGTACGGCAGGATCATCTGAAGCTGCCCGTGAGTTTGGTGCAAAGCATGCTGATTATTATTTAATGCGTGCTGAAAAACCCAGTGAAATTGCCGAATTGATTGCAGATGTGCGTAAACGTGCCGCAAGATATGGGCGAGATAATATTAAATTTGGCTTATCCATTGATACGATTGCACGCCGTAGCGAACAAGAAGCTTTGGCAGAGGCACAACGCTATTTGGATGAAGCTGCTGAAAAACAACGCTTACATGCGTCTGCTGCACATGCAGGTTTGAGATCGGCGCGTGTATTGAGTTTTGAAAAAGAATACAGTGAAAAAGCAGGCAGTAAAAACGTTGATGATTTCTTTATCCATCCCAATGTTTGGTCAGGCTTTGGCTATATTGGCATTCCACCCGGTGTTGCTTTAGTGGGAAGTTATTCGCAGATTATCGAGCGGATTCAAGAATATAATAGTATTGGGATTGATCTGTTTTTCTTGGCGGGCTATCCACATTTAGAAGAAGCTTATCGCCTTGGCGAACATGTTTTACCTTATTTCAAAAAACAGCGTCAGGCATTACAGCGTATTTCTGAAGAGGCAAAATATCGTATCGCCTAACTTCCATTGCAAGATGTTAAAGCCAAGATTTTTAAGCCAGTCTTGGCTTTTTTATATTCATTTTTATACCGATAAAAAATACTGTGGGTTGTCGTTGAAACTTTGAACAGAAAATTTGTAATGGTTTAAATTATGTAACGACATAAAGCCTCAACAATCTTGAATAAAAAATAAAGCTGTTTTCTTTCAATGATAAATACTGATATTTGCGTGTTTTTATTTTTTATAGATTTACATTTCTGCTATCAGAAAATCACCAAAAGCATTGACCTTAAAGTTAACTTTAATCCTAGTATAGAATGACGGTCCATACGAATCGTATCAAACATTGTAATTTATTGACATTAATGAGAACAGCAATAAGTTATTCAAAGTGTAAATCATACACAGGAGAAATTAACATGGCATATGTTACGACAAAAGATGGTGTTGATATTTTTTATAAAGATTGGGGACCGAAAGATGCCCCAGTATTATTTTTTCATCATGGATGGCCATTAAGCTCAGACGACTGGGATTCTCAGTTATTGTTTTTTTTAAATGAAGGTTTTCGTGTAGTTGCACATGATCGTCGCGGACATGGACGTTCAAGTCAAGTATGGGATGGTCATGATATGGACCACTATGCCGATGATGTTGCAGAAGTGGTCAGACACTTGGGTATTAAAAATGCAGTGCATATTGGACATTCTACTGGTGGTGGTGAGGTTGCTCACTACATCGCACGTCATGGTGAGGAAAATGTATCAAAGGCCGTATTGGTCAGTGCTGTACCTCCAATTATGGTGAAAACGGAAAAAAATCCGCAAGGCTTAGCCAAAGAAGTCTTTGATGACTTACAGAATCAGCTCTTTAAAAATCGTGCTCAGTTTTATCATGATCTACCAGCGGGGCCATTCTATGGCTTTAACCGACCAGATGCTCAACCTTCGGAACCCATCGTATTGAATTGGTGGCGTCAGGGCATGATGGGTGGAGCAAAAGCGCATTATGATGGAATTGTTGCATTTTCACAGACTGACTTTACCGAAGATTTGAAAAAAATCTCAGTGCCTGTTTTAGTCATGCATGGAGATGATGATCAAATTGTACGTTATGAAAACTCAGGGGTACTTTCTGCCAAACTGGTTCAAAATGGCCGATTAAAAACCTATAAAGGATATTCACATGGTATGTTAACCATTAATGCAGATGTGATTAATCCAGATTTGTTGGCGTTTATTCGCGAGTGAACAGTTGTCGTTTGATTTAAAAACAGAATATTAATAGGGGCTTTGCGGCCTCTATTTTTTTGCTATTAAAGCATTGAACCATTTTATTCTGATGTAAGTCTTTAAATAAAATTAGTTCTTAAAATAATAAAAATTAAATGCAAAAAAAGGATTGACATTAAAGTGAGCTTTAATCTTAAAGTAAGTCCATACTCTATGAGGCTATAAAAATGAACGTCTTTGAAAAATTAGTTTTACCTAATGGTACTCAGATTCCAAATCGTATTGCAAAAGCTGCGATGGAAGAGAATATGGCAGATCTCAATCATGCACCATCAGAAGAGCTTATGCGTTTGTATCAGGCATGGGCAGATGGTGGGGTCGGTTTAATCATTACCGGTAATGTGATGGTGGATCGTCGTGCGATGACAGGACCGGGTGGGGTGGTCTTGGAAGATGAACAGCATTTAGCGCACTTCAAACGTTGGGCTCAAATCGCACGTTCTCAAGGCGCGCAAGCATGGTTGCAGATCAACCATCCAGGTCGCCAAATGCAGTCAAATTTAGGTCAGTCAACGTGGGCACCTTCTGCTGTGGCTTTAGATTTAGGTAAAATGTCAGATCGTTTTAATACTCCAATTGAAATGACTCAGGCCATGATTGACGAAGTGATTCAACGTTTTGCCCATACCGCATATTTGGGTGAAAAAGCGGGATTTACCGGTGTAGAAATTCATGCAGCTCATGGCTATCTACTCAGTCAGTTCCTTTCGCCTTTAAGCAACCAACGTCAAGATCAATGGGGCGGTTCATTGGAAAATCGTGCGCGTATTTTGATTGAGATCGTCAAAGCAGTACGTGCGGTGGTGTCATCAACATTTACAGTTGCTGTTAAACTGAATTCTGCAGATTTCCAACGTGGTGGTTTTAGTGCTGAAGATGCTCAGCAAGTAGTTAAAATGTTAAATGATCTGTCGGTTGATTTGGTTGAATTGTCAGGGGGGAGTTATGAAGCACCTGCTATGCAAGGCCAAGCCAGAGATGGACGGACTTTGGCACGTGAAGCTTATTTCTTAGAATTTGCTCAAGAGATTGGCAAGGTTGCCCATATGCCGATTATGGTGACTGGTGGTATTCGCCGTAAACCCGTTGCAGAACAAGTCCTTGACAGTGGGATCGATATGGTAGGAATTGCAACAGGCTTGGCAATCGAACCTAACTTACCCAACAAATGGAGACAAGGTCAGAATATCGCACCTGAATTGAAACCGATTCGCTGGGAAAATAAAACATTAGCTTCACTTGCCAATATGGCAACAGTTAAATTCCAGTTACGGAAACTCAGCCATGGGAAAACACCGAATCCTAAAGTTTCACCTTTATGGGCCTTGATATTACAACAAACAGAAACGACATGCCGCACACGTCAGTATAAAAAACGTATGCATCAGTATTCACCTTCAGCTTAAGTACAGTGCTTTGTTTAGATATTGGATTTGATCTGACAGACTGTACTACAGCTGTGGCTCGAAGAGGATTTACCAGATGTTTAGGTATGATCACTCATTAAAAGTAATGATGAGAATACTGATCAAACAGTTTTGCAGACTTCAATATTTGAAAATCATAGATCACATATCAATGACCTATGCACAATCCTGAGCTTAAAGTGAGATTTAAGCTCAATCGCTTTTATGACTTTCCGATAACATGGAAATTTTTAACATTTATCATTGGCATAATAGAGATTCAGTAAACGGTTGGCGTTTTCTTCACAGGCGATTTCGTCAGGCTTACTATTGATTGCAGTGATCATGCTGCCTAGGTTTTGCTTATTGATCAACAACTTTTGTTCTAGATCTTCAATGTCTTTGATTTTACTTTCGAGTAATCCAATTAGAATATCCTGATTCCATTTGCCTACATTTGAAGGCAGGTAAGCTTTGATTTTAGTCAATGAAAATTCAACTTGTTGAGTTTGCTAAATTAGAAATAATTGTTTTAGGTCATTGTCGCTATATTTATATTAAGCATTAGATTTACGTTTTGCTTTAGGAAATATTTTGATTTGTTCATAATAACGAACCGTTGGGGTACTCAAATCACTCTGTTTGGATAACTCGCTAAGATTCATTTTACTGATTTCCACTTGACATTAAAGTTAACTTTAGGCTTATAGTAAGCTAAAAGAAAGATCAGAAATAACTTAAAAGCTGAGGCTAATCATGTCGAAACGTATATTACACATTGTGACGAACATCGCTGAATATAATCAGATAAAGCGACCTACAGGATTATGGTTAGGTGAATTAACCCATGCTTATGATGAGTTCGAAAAGTACAATTATATTCAAGATATTGTTAGTCCTTTAGGTGGAAACTCTCCTATTGAGCCAAAATCGTTAGAACGTTTTGTTACCGATGAATCGGTATTAAAACGGAAAAATGATCCAGGATTTATGCGGCTTCTTGAGAATACCAAAAAGCCTTCAGAGATCAATTGGCAAGATTATGATGTGATTTACTATACTGGTGGTCATGGGGTGATGTGGGACTTCTTAGACAATCCTGAGCTACAAGAAATCACTAAAAATATTTATGAAAAAGGCGCTATTGTTTCCAGTGTATGCCATGGCTATTGTGGGCTGCTCAATGTACGACTTTCAAATGGTCAATATCTGATTGATGGTAAGAAGTTGACGGGTTTTGCATGGCTTGAGGAAGTCGTTGCAGGAGTTGCAAAAATTGTTCCTTATAATGCAGAAAATTTGGCCAAAGAACATGGTGCAAATTATGATAAGAGAGTTATTCCCTTCGCACCTTATGTGGTAAGAGATAAAAACTTAATCACAGGACAAAATCCATTTTCTGCACGTCGTACGGCTTTAGCCATCATCGATGCTTTAGAAAATCAAGCAACTTAAACACTTAATAAGTCCAGACAATTGGGCATCCTTAACTTAGATAAAAACCACGTCAGTAATTTTTATTTGCTAATTTAACGGTCAATTTCTAGTTGCTGTCCCTGACAATTCAAAAACAGTTGTTGTTGATGCCAAGCAAGTTGTCCAGAAACAATTGTAGTGCTGACTTCATAAGCAAGTGTTTTATGTATAAATGGTGTCCAATTGCATTTCATATAGTTTTTTTGATCTTTCACTGCAATGTGCTGTTGATTTTCTTTAAGAATCACTAAATCAGCCCAGTAACCTTCTCGAATATAACCACGGTCTTTGATCCTAAATAAGTCTGCCACTTGATGAGCAGTTTTTTGAACCAGTGTTTCAATACTCAGGTTACCTGCTGCAACTAGCTCCATCAGTGCAGGCAACGCATGTTGTACTAAAGGTAGGCCAGAAGGGGCATAAAAATATGATTGATGTTTTTCATCCCAAGTATGTGGTGCGTGGTCAGTACCAATAATATCCAACCGATTACTGTTGGCAAGGGCATTAATCAAAGCATCTTTATCTTGCTGGGTTTTAATGGCGGGATTACATTTAATTAAGTGACCCAAAGTAGCATAATCGGCATCATCAAAACTGAGATGATGGATACACACTTCTGCTGTGATATGTTTTCGATTTAAAGGCAGATTTTTAAACAAACACAGTTCTTTCGCGGTGGTGATATGTAAAACATGCAACTGTGTGGCATATTTCTCGGCCAAAGATACCGCTAATTTTGAGCTTTCAAAGCAAACATGTTTATTTCTAATCTGAGCATGAATTTCAGCTGGAATATTTTCCCCATATTTTTGAAAATAGAAATTTTCTTCCGCTTTAATGGCAGGGGTAAACTCGCAATGGGTCAATAAAACTGTTGGAACATTTGCAAATAAACGTTCCAAAACTTTAGGGTCATCGACGAGCATATCACCCGTAGAAGCACCCATAAAAACTTTAACACCACTGATTGATTTAGGATCAAGTTGTTCAATAATATCTAAATTATGCGCACTGACTCCAAAATGGAAAGCATAATTGGCCCGACTATGTTGTTTTGCAATCTGCTTTTTCTGGGTCAAAGCGTCTAGAGTTAAGGTGGCTGGATTGGTGTTTGGCATATCCATGTAGCTAGTAATTCCACCAATCGTTGCTGCCGTTGATTCCGAAGCAATATTGCCTTTATGCGCTGCGCCGGGATCTCTAAAATGAACTTGGTCATCAATCATGCCGGGAATTAGCCACGAACCTTCAGCCTCTATATTTTTCGCAGGATAAGCCCCTGTAATATTAGGATGAATCTTTTCAATCCGTCCATGTCGAATCAGTACATCGGAATAATACTGCTTGCCTTCATTGACAATATTGGCATTACGAATAATAAGATTGGGCGAATTTTTAAAACTCATTGTGCAATGCCTTATAGCCTTGAACCAGTTTGATATTGGTGCTGACAACGCTTTCTGAAAACTCACTGATTGAAATATCAATGGGTGGAAATTGCTTTAAATCAGTTTTAGGGTTGATATAACTCATTGCAGGTACATAAAAATGATCGGGTAAATCACGACCATCAACCACGGCATTGTGACGAATCGCGCTGTGGTGACCCACTTTGCAGTTAAATAACACACTGTTAAAGCCAACAAAAACATGATGTCCAATTTCACAGGGACCATGAATAATAGAGCGATGTGCGATTGAAGAATTTTCACCAATGCTCACTGCTGCCCCGGCTTTGGAGTGAATCACGACACCATCTTGAATATTGGAATTTGCACCAATAATGATGGGTTCCATATCACCTGCGTCATTGGTTTCATCTGCTCTGATCACTGCATAAGGACCAATAAAGACATTGGCATGGATAATGACTTTTCCACAAATAATTGCGGTTTGGTCAACATAGGCTGATTGATTTATAACAGGGAGATCACCAGATGGGTTTTTTCTAAGCATGACTAGACCATTTTAAATAAGTTAAACAATGAGGGAGGGAAGATAAGGCATTACCATTGCCAGGCACCCTGAGCAACTGCATCATGGGCATGTAAACTTTCCGCATGAATCACCTTAAAGTTAAAGCCTAGAATACTGGGATGATGGATAAATGTGGTATACAAGCGTCTTAAGGCATCTTCACAAAACATCAGGTTTTGACCATTTGCAATAGCAAAGGCTTGTTCATCAATACGTTTTACCGCCGTTTGTACGGGTGTCATCAAGGCTTGCTCAGCCTGATTAATAAATAAAATCAGTGGAATATACTGAATGTTCTGATCTAATTTGAAATTTAACTGAGCAAAACTTCTTTGGCTGTGAGGCGTTGCTGCAATTGCATCTGTGCTATTTAGCCAACTGAGGATTTCTTGCGGGTCTAACTGAATTTCATGATTTTCCAATGCGGTTGAAAATCTTTGTTGGATGATATTTCTGGCAAGTGCTGCAGAACAAGGACAAGTAGATGAATAGGGAATTTCGATTTTTAATTCAGCATAAAAATCATCTTTTAAAAGCTGACAGGACAACACAAAAGGATAGCTTTTCCAGCCAGACAATTGGCTGACTAAGGCAGGGCGCTCGATATAAAGCTCACTATGAATTTCGATTTTGGCATGTGCTGATAAATCTTTATGGCTGGCTAAGAAATCCAATAAAGCATCTTTAATATCAAGTAGAGCTAGATTTTTGATCGTGCTCAATTTCAAAAGTCGCGTATACAAGCGCGACATATGAATACCTTTGGCAAACACATCATCCAAACTGACATAAGCATTCACTTGGCTTTGACAAAGACTATTTTCTAGATAAAGCGGAAGCGCGATTTTTTCCATACCGACCCAATCGAGCGGGTAGTGATAGCTTCTTGTGAGTGAGGATTCAGCAGAAACATCTGGAAGAACAAGATTCATAGGGGGAATAGCTTAAGTTGAAATAGATATTGTTATGTTATAACATAACAATATTAATCAACACTACTCATCTGAGTTAAATTTACGCTATGAGATCATTGCAAATTGAGATGAACAAAAAATATTTGATCGGATTCATACTCTGCCTTTCTGCATGTAGTCAAAATAACTCAAATACAATGCATGCTATGCGTACAGTTCAGCAAACGTCACCACAAGTGCCATTAAAAGCAGACTTTCCTCAGCAGCAAGGTATTTTAAAACAAGAGAAAAATCTGCCGCCTGCTTATTTAAAATGGCTCAGTGAGCCGACAAATGCTGAAAGTGTTCAGGCTTATCAGCGCTTTTTAAAGCAACAAGGTATTTCTGCTTATGTTCCTATTTTTGAATTTTTACAAACAGCCAGAGATTGGCAACAATGTGATGCATCTGAATTTGAAGTTCCGCCACAAGAGCTGTGGGGCAATATTGTGCCAACATTAAAAATTTTAAATCGTCTTGTGGATGAAAAAATTTTAACCCAGTTTAGCGTGACTTCTGTCTATCGAAATTTCAAGCTTAATCAGTGTGCAAAAGGCGCTGCTTCCTCCAAACATATTTTTAATGCCGCATTAGATTTTCGTATCGGTGATGAAAATCCGGACTTAAACCAACAGCTGATGATTCAAGAGCGCAAAGCAAAATTATGTCAATTTTGGCTGGATTCTGGTGAGGAACTTCACATGGGCTTAGGCGTCTATGCATCAGGACAGATTCATATTGATAGTGCAGGTTTTCGTACTTGGGGTGCAGACCATCGCTATAGCTCATCACCATGTATCAATAACGCTTTAATTGGCAAAAATAAAAAAGTGAGTGAATCGCCATGAAGTCAAATTTCATCCGTGACATCAGACAACTTTTAATACGAGAAATTCAAGCGACACATGTTTATCCGCTATTAAATAATCTTAATCCTGATGTTTTTCAATCCTCAGCTTAGATTTATAGGATCTGGAAAAACGCTGTAATCATCACCGAATGATTAAAACCGAATCATCAAATTGCAGTGTTGAAAATGTATGTGCAAGCACAGCTAAAATTTAACTCTAAAGCGATCTGTTTGGAGTTATTCAGTCAGTATTTTCATGTCGATCTAGATATGAAAACACAAAAATATAAAGTGAGAATGCCAATGAATACTCTTTTAGCCACTCCGCAAAAACTTCCCGTCACCGTGCTTTCTGGATTCTTAGGGGCTGGAAAGACCACCTTACTCAATCATATCTTAAACAATCGTGAAGACCGAAAAATTGCAGTGATTGTGAATGATATGTCGGAGGTCAATATTGATGCCGCTTTAGTTCGAGAGGGCGGTGCTGAGCTTTCAAGAACGGATGAAAAGTTAGTTGAAATGAGTAATGGTTGTATTTGTTGTACTTTAAGAGAAGACCTACTGGTTGAAGTACGTCGTTTAGCACAGGATCAGCGCTTTGATCAATTGGTGATTGAATCTACAGGGATCTCTGAACCACTCCCTGTTGCAGAGACGTTTACCTTTGAAGATGAAAATGGGATTTCTCTCAATGAGTTTGCCCGCTTAGATACAATGGTGACTGTGGTCGATGCTTATAACTTTTTAAAAGATTATAGTTCGCTGGATAGCTTACAAGCGCGCGGTGAATCATTAGGTGAACAAGATGAGCGAAATGTTGTTGATCTACTGATTGATCAAATTGAGTTTTGTGACGTGATTGTATTGAATAAAACAGATTTGATTGATCAAGACGAGCTGGAAAAATTATTTGGAATTTTGCAGTCTTTAAACCCAAGAGCAAAAATTGAAGTTTCTGCGTTTGGCAAGGTGAATCTTGATCGGGTGTTAAATACCCAGCTATTTGATTTTAACGAAGCGGCACAAGCTCCGGGTTGGTTAAAGGAATTAAGAGGTGAGCATACGCCTGAAACAGAGCAATATGGAATCAATAATTTTGTTTATCGAGCGCGCAGACCTTTTCACCCACAACGGTTTTTTGATTTTATCAACTCCGAATGGAAAGGCGTAATCCGTTCCAAAGGCTTTTTTTGGTTAGCCTCAAATCCCGAGTTTGCTGGATCTTGGTCTCAAGCAGGGGCGATGGCACGCCATGGTGTTGCTGGATATTGGTGGGCAGCAGTGCCAGACGAACATTGGCCAACGGATCAACAAAGTCGAGATGCAATTCAACAAAGCTGGGATGCTCAAACAGGTGATGCACGACAAGAAATCGTGTTGATTGGGATGCAGATGGATCAATCTGAACTTATTCGTCAATTTGATAATTGTTTATTAAACGATGATGAAATGGCGTTAGGCGCAGAAAAATGGCAAGAGTTTGAAAATCCTTTTAGTGGGTGGACTGATTCTATTATTAGCCATTAATTCATTATGATCCGTTCAATTCAGCTAAAGCATTGCTGAGAATACTTGCAAGCATGAGCGCTTTTAATCATATGCTCATGCTTGGCTTTATATTTTATTAAAATTTCGCTCTTAAGGTGAAAGTCACATTCCGTGGTTCTCCCCAATAAACACCATTATAGAAACCTACATTTAAATAGTATTTTTCATCAAATAAGTTGTTGATATTCACACTTGCAGTCAGCTCATCACTTAACTTATAACTGGCAAAAGCATTGGCCAATACATAGGCCTTTTGTGTGACTACACCACCGTTATAGGCATTTACAGGAGCTCCCCCCCATTTTTGTGAGATTTCACTTTGCCAATTCAATCCACCACCTAATGTTAGCTTTTCTGAACCTGTCCAAAGATTTTCTAGAAGAGTAATACTACTAAATAACTTTACTTGGTTTTGAGGAATATTGCTTAGAGCATTGGCGTTTGCAGAACTTACACTATTGACATAGGTATAGCCGAAACTAAGATTCCAATTTTCCTGTATCTTTCCTATGGCTTCTAACTCAAACCCATTAACTTTCAGTCCTTTGCCCGATGATATATATGCAGTATCCATCTCATCTACTTTTGGAATAGTGCCATTTTTTACACCTTCACGATATTCAACATCTTCTACCGCAAGGTCTTTGACACTTGACCAAAATAAAGCAGCACTGGTCAATAACTTACCATCCAATAGATCTGCTTTAATCCCTAGCTCAGTGGTGCTTCCCATTTCAGGGTCTAGATAATCGCCGAAACGATCTCGTCTAGTGGATGGATTAAATACATTGGTGTAGCTGGTGTAGGCCGTATAAGTATCATTAATATCGTACAAAATCCCTGCATAAGGCACCAATTGATCAAAGTTACGTGGCTTTGTAGGAGAAACTGGGGCATTAGGATCCCACTTGTTAACTTTATAGTCATATGAGCTATAACGTGCGCCCAAAATTAACTTAAGCGGGTCAGCTAGATTTAAACGTAAAGTCGAATATACCCCGTAAAGCTCTGTGGTATTGGTACTTCCAGCTCCGGTTTTCTCATAGGTTGGTTTTGCAATATTACCTGTCCAATTACGATAATCAGGTATAGCTGCTGGATACTCGACATTGCTTTTTACACTCAATGAGGTACTTTCACTTTTAAAACCACTATAGCCAATAATTAAATCATGTTGGCGATTTAACAACTGAAATGGTCCTGTGGCATACAAATCGATATTGAGCTTTTTACTTTCAGCATAAGGGCTAACACTGGTCCATAAACTTAAGCCTTTCCCTGTCTTTGGGTCTGGAAAGCCACTACCACCATAAGCCACCATCCAACTATTATCTGAGGTACTGTGGGCAATCGCTGCTTTAACCAGCCAGTCATTGGCAAAATTATGTTCAAGATCGGCAAAAACGGTTTTATCAGTATTGGCAATTGAACTCCAGTCCGCAGATAAACTAAAGTTTCGCGGAAAATTTGCTTTGCTTCCATCAGCATTGAAATATGGTACTGTTCCCCACGTTGAGCCTTTAGGATCGTTGTCTTGATATTGAAATCCTACTGAGGCTGTTGTTGTTGGGGTTAAATCTGCACTGATGATTCCCATTGCGGCTGTTGACTTGAGCTTATAACGATCCATATAGGATTCTTTATCGGTATACGCTGCCATGAATCGACTTCGGACACTGCCATCTTGAGTCAGTGGAATGGATACATCTGCTTCAACACGGGTATTGTCCCATGAGCCATAAGTTGAGCTGACATTGCCCTTAAACTCTTTTTCAGGACGCTTACGCACCATATTGATGGTTGCAGAAGGGCTGCCTGTTGAACCAGTTAAGCCAGAAGCACCTTTGATCACTTCAACTCGGTCAAAGAAAAAACTATCAAAGCGGGGAGCATTGTCTCCTACAGGCATACCATCAATTTGCCTATTGGTAATTTGAAAACCACGGGAATAGTAGTTAGAACGTTCACTGTCATTTTTAGTGGCGGTAACACCTGGTGTTGCGGCAAGAACATCATCCAGAATGGTCAGCCCGCGTTGTTCAATTTGTTCACGGGTGACCACGCTTACAGATTGTGGTGTTTCTTTTAAAGATAATTTTAATTTTGATGAGCTTTTTGAGGACTTTGCTTTAAAACTTCCGCTTCCCTCAGTTTTTTCATCCTGAGCATCTGCTTTAACTGTAATGGTTGGGAGTACAGAAGTATTCGCTTCATCACTTTTTTGCTCTTGTGCAAAAGCACTATGGGAAATAGCGCTGCAAATAAGAATTGATTTTATTGCAATGTTTAATGCCGTTTGTTTACGTAGATTGTCCATAAGAATAGAAATTAGTAAATAAGAATCATTATTATTATCAATTAACATACAGAAAGATACAAATAAAACATAATTTTTAAACTTTTTTATGGATGATATAAATGCAAAATTTAGATGGGGTTTTGAATTGAAGTGTATGATTTTGATTTATAAATTATCAAATATTGGTTGTGTTTGAGTGTAATTTTACACTAATAAATTGTAAAATATGAAACCTATATTTTATTTATCACAGTGATTAATTATGGACTGAGCCTTATCCTGATTCCGAATTGAAAGCTTATATCTTTTTCCATTGTCGATTTTCTTCTGAGAAATTAACTAGAAACGAAACACCTGACTCATCACCAACAAGATATGAGGATGGATTCACCATCAGTACCTTTAATAAAGTCCCTGTTTTAATGGTAATTGGTTCTAAATTATCTTTATTTAAGGTAACGGGTTGGAGTAATTCAATGATTTCCACTTTTATACTAACCTATTGTTTGAACATAAAATTCTATAAATAATTATTGCACAGCGCAAAGCGCTTTGCTGAGATACAGCGTTAAAAAACGCAACATTGATAGGTCTTTATGTAGCCTAAACATTTTTAAAGTTTCACTGTTGTATAAGGCTAAGTTTTCTCTCAGCGGAAATCTTAGCTTAGACAGTTTTAAATTTTATAAAGTAATCGTTGCACCAAGCGCTTTAACAAATTGGGCTAACCAAGCAGGATGTGCTGGCCATGCTGGCGCTGTTACCAGGTGTCCATCTGTGACTGCTTCAGTGACTGCAATATCTGCATATTGCCCGCCTGCAAGTTTAACTTCTGAGGCACATGCAGGATAAGCGGAACATAAGCGTCCTTTTAATACATCGGCTGCGGCAAGCAGTTGTGCGCCATGGCAAACAGCGGCAATTGGTTTTTTAATCGCATCAAATTCACGAACAATTTCAATTACTCGGTCATTCATACGTAAATATTCAGGTGCACGGCCACCCGGAATCACTAATCCTACGTAGTTGTCGCTGTTGACTTGGTTAAAGTCATAGTTAATTGCAAAGTTGTGACCACGTTTTTCGCTATAGGTTTGCTCACCTTCAAAATCATGAATCGCTGTTGCAATTGTATCGCCAGCTTTTTTATCAGGGCAGACTGCATGAACACTATAGCCTAATCCAGTGAGGAACTGAAAAGGAACCATGGTTTCATAATCTTCTACATAATCACCCACTAACATTAGAATTTGTTTAGACATTTTTACACCTTTTGTTTAAATTTTATGATTTATTTCATGTAAAATAGCATGCTCTAGTTGCAGTTTTAAGTTGAATTTATACGGCTTTAGTCTTAATTTAACAGACTTAACTGTAATAAAAATTGTATTCAGTGATGAATGAGAAAAATATGAAAAAGTATCTATTGGGTTTAGTGATCGCGACTGCTGCTATGAGCAACTATGCTGCAGTAGAAGAAACAGTGTATAGAGGAATGGGCGAGGCATCTGCACAGTTTCCAAGCTTTAAAAAGATGCAAAAGCAGGGGATAATCAATAAAAAACCGGATATTTCAAGAAATGACTATAATGATGTATATAAATTAAAAAAACCGCTTCAATTTATGGGGCAAACAGTTGCACTCCTATCAGACGAATATATGACACAGTATGCTGGTTGTTGTGTCAGTGAGGGCTGGGGAGCTGTTTTAGCTAAAAAGAGTGATATGAAACTCTTGACTCAATTTGCCAAAACTAATCAGTGTTCGTTAAGCAAAGTAGAGTCAGATGCCAGTAATTATTATGGTTTTAAACTGAAAGCATTACCAACGGCAGAATATTATGAGCTTTCTTGTCGTGAACGTGATTTAGAAAACCAGCAGTAAAATAGATAAATTAAGCTATATAGAGCAGTCGCGATTTAAATCTCATATTATATTATAAATTTTCTCCCTCTTTGCTTTGTGTGATGCACTGCTTAGAGGGAGGAAGATGTCTTGTCTGAATTTTTATGAATGAACCTGTATAGGCGGTCTTAATCAATATCTATAGAATTAAAGCACCTGTACCAGCACCAATCACCATTAACCAAACTGGGTGAACGTTCTTAAACAGACTTAGGCAAATGGTGATGGCGACGATTGCAATCAGTAAAATATTTTGAGCAGAGGCTTGGGCAATAATCCAAGCACTGACTAAAACCAAACCGACTGTAATCGGTTTTAACGCCTTTTCAAATTTCGCCCGCAGTGGATGACTTTTAAAATTATTCCAAAATTTAAGTGCATAAATGGTGATGATTGAAGACGGACCAAACTTCGCAAAAGACGTCACGATCAGTCCCATTGGCCCAGCGACATGCCATCCCACTAAAGGAACAATCATCATGTTGGGACCGGGTGCAGCTTGCGCCATTGCAAACATAGAGCTGAATTGCTCAGCAGTCATCCATTGGTGAATCACAACCACCTGATGTTGCATTTCAGGTAAGATGGCATTCCCGCCACCAAAGGCCAATAAAGACAGTTGAGTAAACACTAAAGTCAGTGCGATGAGAACATACATCTTATTTTACTCCTGAGTCACTTTAGTTTGATTAAATGCTAAAACTGCCATATTCACGGTGACTAAAATCAACAGCGTCAGTGCCAAGGGCAATTTAATCAACAGCATAAAAATAATGGTCAAGATAATGGTGAAATAGGTCAGCTTACTTTTCATGATTGGTTTTAACATCTTAAAACCTGTAGCAAACAGTAGACCTGCAGCAGCGGCAGCTAAACCTTGAATCATGTGCTGTACCATTTGAATATCTTGAAAGCTGCTATATAACTGGTACAAAGAGATGACAATAATGGTCGGGGCCAGCATAAGACCCAATACCGCACTCATCGCACCTTTTACTCCAGCAAAGTCATAACCAATCGCCACTGCCATATTTACAATATTTCCACCAGGTAAGATTTGGCAGACACCCAACAAGTCGGTAAATTTTTCAGATGTTAACCATTTCTGATCTTCTACAATTAAACGATGTGCGAGAGGAAGTACCCCACCAAATCCCATGAGGCCAAGTTTCATAAAACCTAAAAATAATGCTTTGCAATTGGGTATGGTCATGGATTGTTCCATTGGGATTGCTTCAGTATTCATTTAGACCTCTTCAATTTGCTGTGATGTACTTGGCTTGAATGTGATTATCTGCTTGTTGAGTCATAAAGAAAAATGCTATTTTTGCTGTTATCCATACCTAAAAAGTATGCTTTGAACGTGGATTAGCACGAAAAAATGAAAAGATCGATATTGAGGCGAAAAGATGATTGATATTCATAAGCTTAATGCGTTTATCGCTGTGGTTGAGGAAAGTAATATTTCTCGGGCAGCGGTACGTTTGAATATGCAGCAACCGCCTTTAACACGAATTATCAAAAACTTAGAAGATGAATTAGATACGGATTTATTGAAGCGTTTACCGCGTGGCGTAGAGGCAACTGAAGCGGGTAAGGCCTTATACCAAGAAGCACTTACCATACTTGCACACGCTCAGGCTATCCCCAAACGCGTGCAAAATATTTCTAAAGGTTTGGAAGGGCAAATCAATATTGGTTTTACCAACTCAGTTGGCTTACATTCCTTTTTACCTGCTTTACTGCGTAATTTTCGTGAAGTATTTTCAGCGGTGTCTATTCATTTGGAAGAAGATGGCAGTAGCTCCCTGATTGATTCGATCATCAATGAAAAGAATGACATCGTTTTTTTGCGTAAGCCTGCACCGATTGGTTTGGGACTCACCAGTTTGCATGTACTTGATGAGCCCTTAATTGTGGCATTGCCCAATAATCATCCCTTAGCTGAACATCCAGATGCCATCCAGTTACTTGATTTAGAGCCTTATGATTTTGTGCTGTATCGCCGTTTAGCAGGACAAGACTTGTTTGATAATATTTTGGCCAGCTGTTATCAGGCTGGATTTAGTCCAAAGATTGTTCAAGAAGCCCCACGTTTAACGTCGAGTTTAAATCTGATTGCAGCTGGAATTGGTTTGTCGATTGTTCCAGAGGCCATTCGAGATTTTTGGAACAAGCAAATTATTTACAAAGCGCTTAAAGCGGATACGCCGTGTATTGCACCAATTTATGCAGTCTATAAGCAGGCTGCTGAAAATATCCGTTTAAAACATATTTTAAATTTGCTCGCTTAATTTATAGGTTGACTTACTAAAGCTCCAGCTAAATAAGTGGATTTATATATTTTGAATGTTGATGCTGTTCACAGTGATTAAAGATTTAGGCTTAAATTGAGTTTTTTGGAATAATCTATGCTGTGAAATTCTATCTTGAAAACAAAATCAGTGAATCATTGCATTTTTGCTACACATAAAGTCTGAGCTCAAGATTACTATTATTGTTTTAAATTCAAACCTTAGAAATAAAATTGAGGATATCGCTTTGAAATTTGGATTTGTAAAAAGTGTTTTAGCATCTGCAATCATGTTGTCATCTGCACCAGTATGGGCTGAAACAACAGGGCAAATCACTCAAACCACTTCAGCTATTGTGAAAGATCAAAAAAAATCGGGGATTGATCATCAATATTTTGATCAAAATATAAAAGGAAATGATGACTTTTATCAACATGTAAATGGAGGATGGTTGAAAAATACTGAAATTCCTGCAGATAAATCACGGTGGGGAACTTTTGATATTTTGCATGAAGAATCATTAAAACAATTGCATGACATTGTCGATGAGCTTTCAAAACAGCAATTGGTGGAAGGAAGTTCTGAGCAAAAAGTGGCAAGTCTATATGCTAATTTTATGGATGAAAAAAGTATTGAAGCATTGGGGATCCAGCCGATTCAAGCGGAAATTACCAATGTTGATGCATTGAAAAGCAAAAAAGATATTGCGCAATTGGCCGCACATTTTTCACGTATTGGTGTAACCAGCCCTTTTGATGTGGGCATTGACCAAGATATGAAAAATTCAACTGAAATGGTGGCAATGCTTGGACAGAGTGGTTTAGGGTTACCTGATCGTGATTATTATTTAAAAAATGATGCCAAATTTAAGAAAATCCGTTCGCAATATTTAAAGTATATTGAAAAAACTTTAAGCCTAGCTGGAGACAAGCAAGCCGCCCAGCATGCGCAAGGGATTTTAAAATTAGAAACTCAAATCGCCAAGATACAATGGAGTAATGTCCAAAACCGTGATGTAACAAAACTCTATAATATTTATAAAACGCAAGACTTAGCCAAACTTAGTCCAAAAATTGATTGGCAAACTTATCTAGAAAAACAAGAATTGTCCGATAAGATTAAAACCATACAAGTCATTCAACCGAGTTACTTCAAAGGTTTAGGCCCAATTGTTGACAATACCTCATTAGAGGTTTGGAAAGCTTATTTTAAATTTCATTTAGTCAGTGATTTTTCATCACTGCTTAGTCAAGCTTTCGTAGACAATAGCTTTGATTTTTATAGCAAACAGCTCAGAGAAATCAAGGAACAGAAACCACGTTGGAAGCGTGGTGTGCAATTGGTTGAAGGAACTTTAGGTGAAAGTCTGGGCCAGATTTATGTGAAAAAGTATTTTTCTGCTGAGAAAAAACAACGCATGGAAGTCTTGGTGCAAAACTTAATGAAAGCATACTCTCAAAGCATAGACAAACTGGATTGGATGAGTCCAACAACGAAAGTTCAAGCGCAGAAAAAGTTAGCAAGTTTTGCGGTGAAAATTGGTTATCCAAACAAATGGCGTGATTATTCAGCTTTAGAAATCAAAAATAATGACTTGATTGGAAATGTGATCCGTTCACGTGAATTTGAACATCAATATGCCTTAAATAAATTGGGCAAGCCTGTTGATCGTGATGAATGGGGCATGACACCGCAAACCATCAATGCGTATTACAATGCCTCTTTAAATGAAATTGTCTTTCCAGCAGCGATTTTACAACCCCCATTCTTTGATATGGATGCCGATGATGCAGTGAACTATGGGGCGATTGGTGCAATTATCGGACATGAAATCAGTCATGGTTTTGATGATCAAGGCAGTCAATTTGACGAATTGGGCAATATGAAAAATTGGTGGACGGCAGAAGACCATCGAAAATTTAAAGAAAAAACCAATACATTGGTTGCTCAATACAACGCTTATGAGCCAATCAAAGGCTATCATGTCAATGGTGAGTTAACTTTAGGCGAAAATATTGCAGATAACTCTGGATTGGCAATTGCTTACAAAGCTTATCAACTGTCTTTAAATGGCAAGGCTGCGCCAGTATTGGATAATTTAACAGGTGAACAACGCTTTTATATTGGATGGGCACAAGCATGGCGTTCTAAAATTACTGATGCAATGCAAGTTGAATTCTTAAAAAGAGATCCGCATTCACCTGATAAAGTTCGTGGCAATGCTACCTTGCTAAATCAAGCGCCATTTTATGATGCTTTTCATATTCAGCAGGGCGATAAAATGTATTTACCTGCCAATAAACGCGTGACCATTTGGTAATAATCTGACCTAAAAGCCTGCCAAGCTGTATCAACACTTGGCAGCTTTTTAACATTTTTTTCACATGTTGTATAAATAAATCGCAATGGAATAGATGTCTAGATAGAGCTTTTTAAGTTTTAACTTAATTGATTATCTCTAATCATTTTTTTTGTGACTTTTTTATCACTTTATTTCGATAAATAGTTAATAAATTCAATGTAATAAGTTTGTTGTTTTGAGTATTTTAAGATATTTTTATGCATAAATATAATTGAGAAATGTCAGGTGAATTTAAAAATATTCTTATTGTTGAGTGGGGTAGGTTTTGTATTGCAGGGTTGTACAACCATGAATACATCAACATCAGACGCTTTTAAACAATATGCTTCTGCTCAAGAACTCATTGAGAAGTACAATATTAATGAAAACAATAGCGCATCTAAAGAATATGTTTATGATTGGGGATCAAAGCAAAGTGATCAGCAGGTGCAGTCTTTAACACCCAAAAGTTACTTAAACCGTTATTGTAGTGCCAAAGGTGGTCATTTTTCTCAAGTGCAAAAAAGCACAATGAGTTCGGTTAAGGATATTTGGGCAAAAAAATTATTAAATACTTATAGCAGTGTTAAACAGGGGATCGGTGCATACCAATGTACTGAAAGTAATGGTCAGCAATGGTATGTATCTATCGAACCTTTATCTGAGCGTAAACTTGATCAAACTGGAACTCGAGTTGTAAATTTGCAAACCAAAGTTTTATCTTTGGATGAGCTTAACAAATTCTATAACAACAAAAGTAATATGGCGACAGTTACCCAAGAAAAGAAATCTAAAAATAGTCATTCAAAAAGCAGTGATGCAAAAAGCACTGATATAAAAACGAACAATTCAAAAAATATTGCTATCAACAACGTAGCAAAAACTGTCCCTGTTAAAGTCGTGGAAGAAAAAAAGCCAGTCGCCACAATTGCAGATGAAGTAAAAGAAAGACTTCAGCCTGAAAAAATCGTGACTACACCGCAATCACAACAGATGCAATTATATACATCAGCGCGTAAGGATTTAGGGCGGGGGCAAAATCAGATCAATGCCTGTAACAATGCAGAACGCGCCTATAATTATGGACGCTTGCATGGGGCAAGTGGAATCAATGTCTATGCCGAATCAGGTGTAATGGTGGCAAGATGTTTAACCAATGTGCCGGGTTACAGTCAGCGTTTTTCTAATCCGCAAGATCGAGCCAAACGTATTTTACAGAATCTGGCGGCTAATCAAAATCATGCTGTTGCCAAACATATGTTAAAGCAGATTAAGTAATGGAATGGGGTATTTCATCTCAATGGAGTGAAATACCCGAATAAACAAAAAGCTTTATTCATCATTTAATGAGCATTCAAAACTACTCGGATTCTCTTTACAACGAACTTTTTTGAGGAAATTCATCATTTGTGGATCATAAATACCTGATTTAGTCAGTGCAATACGAGATTCACGCATCATTTTGATATAGTTTAGTTGTTCATTGGCTGGGATATTCATCCAATATTTTGCGGGAATTTCTTTTTCATATTTTGCTACGATGTTAAATGTTCTGCCCAATTGACTCGCGACCCAAGTTCGAGATTTTTGTCCAAAGCCTTGAGGGAATTTGTCTTTGCGAATAATAAAATTGGCCGAAATTTGAGTCAGTGGAAATTTTACAATTCCGCCTTTTTCTCCTAGGCCCTTATAGAGCTCAAAAGGTTTAAATGCAACAACAGGTGCAGGAAGAATATCAATTTCATGATTGTTAAATTTAGCGCCTGCACTGGTGACATCAACAGAAACAGCTTGTGCGCCCACTTGTTGAACCAATTTTGGTTGCGCTTCGTCATAACGGAACACCCCAATTTTTTTACCGGCAGCTTTTGCTAAAGTATTGATATTTTTGTCATTTACAAAAAGATATGCTGGGCCAATTGTACCTAATCCTGCAATTTCATAAGGACCATTGACCATTTTCTCCGCTGCTCGAGGTAAAGACAATAATTTATAGGCTGAAATGGCTGTTTTCATATCCGTTAATGCACCGATCGCATCTAAGGAGCCAATATATTTATTAAATTGGCGCCCACGTAAACCACTGATAATGGCACCATCACATTTACCCACTTTTAAGTCTTCTGCGGCGAGCCTTTCGTCAGTAACGGCTCTTAAATCTATATCAGCACCCCAATTTTTTGCTTCAAGTGCATAATCTTTAGCTAGGGCATATGCATCACCTGCTTTACCAACCGGATCAAAAACACATACAACTTGCTTTGCAAAAGCAGGTATTGAAAGTGCGAATAAAGTAGTTATTGTGAGAGTTTGAACCATTTTCATATATATTTCCCTATAAACAGTTATGGCATATCTTATTAAAACGTATGTGCTATTGATGAACTAATGACCATGAGGATTGTTTTTTATGTCAAAAAATCCAACAAATGTAGGTTTTTGAATATAGATTATCGATTGAGATCTGAGATATTGGTCTTTTAGATCTTTAATCAGTTTAAGTTAGATGATGGATTAAGAAAGTATTTTATTTTTGAAATTTGAGATGCTTTCTATTTTTAAATACAACCTAAATATTGAATCGAGTTTAGCACAGCAAACAAGATTATTTTCATTAGTGGTTGTTTACAGAGTCATAACAGGCGAATAGGTAGCGCTTGTGATACAAAGGATTTAATTTCGAATTGGACTTTGTTTATGTCACGCCAAATTTTCTCCTCAATGTATTCTAAATTTTCCCATATGGGTCGTTCTGTATTTATGGCGACGGCATTAATGGGAACAGCACAATTTGCTGTCGCAGGACCAACCGTTGATCAACTTAGCGATTGTTTGGTAAAAGCAACCACAGCAACAGATAAAACTACAGTATTACAGTGGACCTTTGCTGCGTTATCTACACACCCTGATCTAAAAGCATTGAGTAATGTTAGTGATGCACAAAGAACACAACTCGATCAAAAGTTTGCTCAGGTTTTACAACGGGTGATTGTAGAGCAGTGTGCCGCACAGACCAAAGCAGTGATTGCCGCTGAAGGTGTGCAAGCAGTAGGTGACAGTTTCCAAGAGCTAGGTCGTACGACAGGTGAAGATATTATTAAAAACCCTGAAGTGAAAAAACAGTTACAGGGTGTATTGCGTTATATCGACTTAAATAAATTGGTGATGACTTTTTTAACCCCTGATATTTGGAATAAGTTGGGTGTGATTCGTCCATAAATCACTTTACCTTTACAGAGCAAGACTTCTTATCTGTTTAAAGGAGTGGGAGTCTTGATGATTCAATTGAAATAATTATAGAAATTTCAACGAAGCTCTTCTTATTATTGAAAGGGTTTGGGGAGTGGAATAAATGCATCAAGAAAGCTTATTAAAGCTAAATTGAGTCTTTGTGTGTAAAAACGTGGCATTTGAGGATATTTAAAAGATTGGTTTTTTTCAGTGATTGCATGCTATCTTGATGATTTGATTCAAAGAAAGCTTTAGGTCAATTTAATGAATTTTGAAAAACTCTTTTTATATAAACAATGGTCGGATCAGCGGTTATTTAAAGCCGTAGATCAGATCAATCAAGTGCAATATTTAGAAGATTATAATTTTGCCAAGCAACAATTCAATCATATGATCATTGTCGAAGAGCTATTTAGATCTCGACTAGAAAACAAAAAAGCATTGCACACCCAAACCAATACAGAATTTTTACCCTCCTTAGATGAACTTAAGCATCGAATTGCTGAATCACATTTATGGTTTATTGAATTTGTCCAAAATATTCCATCGAATCAACTTGCTGAAATTATTCATTTTCAATTTATAGATAAAAAAACGGGCAGTCTTTCAATAGAAGAGATCTTCTTTCATATCATCAATCATGGAACATACCATAGAGGCAATATCGCACATGCTTTACATCATGCTCAGGTGGTTCATCCTGCCGATACATATACAGTCTTTATTCATCAGTATGAACCTGAACGTAGAGTGGGATAAATCATTATCATGATATATGTAAGATGTTGAATTAAAAAATTAAGTGAATAGATAAATAAACATGGACAAGAAAGCAGTCAAAATTTTACTTAAAACCATTAAAAGCTCGCAGGATCAAAATTTAGAGAGCTGGTTTTATTGGGATACATACATGCAATTCATTACTGAAGATGAGTTTGAATATGCAAAAAGCCATTCCGTTATGTTTGAACAAGAAAAAATAAGTCACAATGAAATCTGTCGAAGAATAAAAACAGCAGTTAATCAAATTGAAAAGCAATCTGTGGTGGATGCATTTATTTACAGTCTAAGTACAAGACGATTGGAGTATCGATCTTTTTTATCAAGTTACTGTATTGGTAAAAGTTTGATTGAACATCACTTTGTTTCCAGTCCAGAACCAAACTCAAATATATGTGCAGTTTGTGGGCTATATACGTATGAGTTTGAAAGACTCATTGAGTTTAATACACTCAATTTCTTTAAATACAAACATGGAAGCTGTACCGATAATTTGATTTCTGTTTTATTTGATTTGGAACAATTTCTTAAATTTCCTGTCGTTGAACCAAGCGATGAAGATTACAACATTCTCAATGAACTCAAAACGATAATAGAGACAGCTCAACCCAATGACAGAATAGCTCAACTTAAAAAGAGTATTTCTAAAGTACTCAAGTCCAATGACGATGAGCGTTTGGGGCTTTTAGAGATTTTTGGAGTGATTAGTATTTTGCATGATGACAAGCATTTTGGCTATGCTGAAAAATATGTGACATATCCAGAAAGAGAGCACCGACCGATTAGAAATGATGATGTGAACTATCCAACACGATGGTGGCAAGGACAGTTTGGCGTTGATCGTGAGAAATGGGATTATTGGTTTAATAATAAATGATCAGTAGCGCTCCTCATCTCGTAAACGGAGGGAGAACATTCATTATTGGATGAATAGCATTATTAAGATCATATGAAGCTCCCTCTGGGAGAGGGTTGGGTACCTTCTCACAAAAAAATGACATTGAAAAGAAATAATCTATTTGGATATCTGGGAGAGATTTTAAAAACTAAGGGTATATATTTTATGAACTATAAGATCGCTCTTGAATAGTATCATCTTGCCGATACATATACGGTCTTTATTTATCAGTATGAACCTGAACGTAGAGCGCTTTGATAGTTTAAAAATAGCAGATGATTTTTGCTTTCTGATATTAGAAATAAGTTAGGTATGCGAAATCAATCGTTGTGTCATTTGGTTAAAATTTAATTGTTAAAAATTAACCAATACGTATAATTAATTAAATGATACGTATGAGGTGAAATCTTATGCAAGCGAAATTGACTTTATCTATAGATAAAAAAGTGATTGAACGGGCGAAACTTTTTGCTCAGGAACATGAGCAGAGTGTTTCGAGTTTGGTTGAAGCTTATTTAGATCGTATTTCAGCACACACTGAAATTTCGAGTGATGTTCAAGCTCCTATTACTGGACGTTTGACAGGGATGTTTGCCATTCAAGACCAAGGGCAAGATTATAAGGCATTGCTTTCTGAGGCTCGTATGGAAAAACATAAATGAGCGAGCGGATATTTATTGATTCTGATGTAATTTTGGATGTGGCTTTAGCGCGTCAGCCTTTTGTTGAGGCAAGTCAAACTGTTGTAGCGTTGTGTGAGAAAGGGCATTTTACAGGGTGCATTTCTTCGAACAGTGTTGCCAATATTTATTATATTTTGCGTAAATTGGGCGGTGATGAGAAAGCGCGTCTTTTTATTCAACAACTTTTAAAAATTTTGGTGATTATCCCTGTTGATCATGTTGGGATTTCTCAAGCACTGGTGTCTAAGTTTTCTGATTTTGAAAATGCAATTCAATATTTTTCTGCGTTGAGTTTTGGTTGTAGCAAAATCGTGACGAGAAATATTCAAGACTATAAATTTGCTGAAATAGGTGTTGTTTTACCGAGTACTTTTGTAGGCTGAAGGTATGTTCCCAGATACAAAATTTTGAGAAAATAATAGATTTAAATGTCTCCCAAATTTTAAAAACTAAACATATAAATACTTTAAACAAAGAAAACCCGCTCTAAAGCGGGTTTTCTTTTAAAATTAAATCAGCTTAACCAATCAATTTCTTCATCAATTCATTGACTTGAGCAGGGTTGGCTTTACCACGAGAGGCTTTCATTACTTGACCAACGAGACCGTTGAATGCTTTCTCTTTACCAGATTTATACTCTTCAACCATCTTCTCATTGGCAGCAAGCACTTCTTTGATAATGGCTTCAATGGCACCTGTATCAGTTTCCTGTTTCAAGCCTTTTTCAGCAATAATGTCATCTGCAGTTTTGCCTTCTTCCCACATAAAGCCAAACACTTGCTTAGCAATCTTACCGCTAATGGTATTGTCAACAATACGTGCGATCATCCCACCCAGTTGTTCTGCTGAAACAGGAGAGTCTTGAAGTTCAAGGCTGGCTTTATTTAAAGCACCAGAGAACTCACCCATCACCCAGTTGGCAGCAACTTTACCTTGAGCCGCGCCGCCAGAAGCAGTAACAACCGCTTCATAGAAGTCAGCCAATTCACGAGATAGAGTCAGTACATGTGCATCATATTCAGTCACAGCAAAGTCTTCGATAAAACGCGCACGACGCGCTTTAGGTAACTCAGGAAGTGCAGCACGAGCAGCTTCGATTTGCTCATTGGCAATGATCACTGGAAGCAAGTCAGGGTCAGGGAAGTAACGGTAATCGTTGGCTTCTTCCTTAGAACGCATTGAACGTGTTTCCATTTTGTTCGGATCGAACAAACGGGTTTCTTGATCAATACGACCGCCATCTTCCAAGATGTCCATTTGACGTTGAATTTCAACATTGATGGCTTGTTCGATAAAACGGAATGAGTTGAGGTTTTTTAACTCACAACGGGTACCAAATGGTTGCCCAGGACGACGTAACGATACGTTACAGTCAGCACGGAATGAACCTTCAGCCATATTACCGTCAGAAATCCCTAACCAACGCACCAAAGTGTGAATCGATTTGATATAAGCAACAACTTCTTCAACTGAACGCATATCAGGTTCAGACACGATTTCAAGTAAAGGTGTGCCAGCACGGTTTAAGTCGATACCAGACATGCCTTCGAATTGATCGTGAATTGATTTACCTGCATCTTCTTCCAAATGCGCACGGGTCACGCCTATACGCTTCACTGTGCCATCTTCAAGCTGGATGTCGATATGACCTAGCCCGACGATAGGATTGTCCATCTGGCTGATCTGGTAGCCTTTTGGCGAGTCTGGGTAAAAGTAGTTCTTACGCGCAAATACAGAGGCTTGATCGATATAGGCATCAATCCCCAAACCAAAACGAATCGCAAGATCAACCACTTCTTGGTTTAGCACAGGAAGTACACCCGGCATTGCCAAGTCAACAAGGCTGGCTTGAGTATTCGGATCTTGACCAAATTCAGTTGATGAACCTGAAAAGATTTTAGACTGAGTTGCAAGCTGTGTGTGAATCTCAATACCAATAACGACTTCCCAACCGTCAATCAGCTTTGACACGGACGGTGCTAACTTTTGAGCTTCGGTCATTATGCATTCTCCTCAGCAATTGCCGCACGTTTAGTATGCCAATCTGTATTTTGTTGATATTGATGCACAATTGAAAGCAATTGTGATTCTGACCAATAGTTACCAATTAACTGTAAACCTACTGGGAGATTATTCGTATCAAAACCAACAGGTGCGTTAATGGCTGGTAAGCCCGCTAAGTTCACCGCAAGTGTATAGATATCGCCTAAATACATTTCGGTTGGACTCAAGTTCGCACCGATTTTGTATGCTGTCGTTGGTGCAGATGGTGCTGCAATGACATCGACATTCTCAAAAGCTTTTAAGAAATCCTGTTGGATTAAACGACGAACTTTTTGTGCTTTCACATAATAAGCATCGTAATAACCAGCAGAAAGCGCATAAGTACCAATCAAGATACGACGTTGTACTTCTGCACCAAATGCTTCTGAACGAGAGCGTTTATAGAGATCTAAAATATCTGTTGGGTTTTCACAACGGTAGCCATAGCGAACACCATCATAACGTGACAAGTTAGAAGATGCTTCCGCAGGTGCGATCAAATAATAAGTTGGTACATAGGCTTCAGTCATGTTGAGGTCAATTTCAACCAACGTTGCGCCCATGTCTTGCAATTTTTTCAACGATTCTTCAACACGTGTCTTAACTTCTGTATCGAGGCCTTGAACATTGAAGTATTGTTTTGGAATACCAATACGTAAACCTTTCACAGCTGTTGCATTTAAGTTTGCAACATAGTCATCCACTTCTTTGTTGATAGAGGTTGAATCTTTGAGGTCATGTCCAGCAATGGTGTTCATCAAAAAAGCACAGTCTTCAGCAGAACGTGCCATTGGGCCACCTTGATCCAGTGATGATGCAAACGCAATCATCCCGAAACGAGAGACACGGCCATAAGTCGGTTTAAGACCAGTTAAGCCACAGAAAGAAGCTGGCTGGCGAATTGACCCACCTGTGTCGGTACCTGTTGCCAGCGGTGCAAGATCAGCCGCGACAACAGCAGCCGAACCACCAGAAGAGCCTCCAGGAACATGTTCTAAATTCCATGGGTTTTTAGTCGCACCGTAGAATGAACTTTCAGAGGTTGAACCCATTGCGAATTCATCCATGTTCACTTTACCTAAAGTCACTAGGCCAGCTGCTTTGGTTTTTGCCACTACAGTTGCATCATAAGGTGAAATGAAATTGTCCAGCATTTTTGAACCCGCAGTGGTTTTAATCCCTTGGGTACAAAAAATATCTTTATGCGCCAGTGGAACACCAGTCAATACGCCAGCTGTTCCAGATTTTAGTAAGTTGTCAGCAGCATCAGCTTGTGCCAACGCTTGTTCGGGAGTGACCGTTACATACGATTTGACACGATCATCAATTTTCGCAATACGATCCAAATAATGCTGAGTCAATTCACGAGATGAAAATTGGGCAGATTTTAAGCCTTCTGTCATTTCACGAATCGATAAACGGTGTAAATCAGTCATGAGTACAATTCTTTACGATTAATTTTTTAAAATAAGTTCATTTGATCAAATATTATTCAATCACTCTCGGAACAAGGTACAAACCATCCTGAGTTGCAGGAGCAATGGCTTGATATTCTTCACGATGATTCACTTCAGTCACAACATCTGGACGAAGTGGTTGCGGATTATCAAATGGACTCTTAAGTGGCTCAACACCATCGGTATTGATCGCTTTTAAGGTCTCCATCATTCCTAAGATTTTATTTAAACTTTGAGCATATTCAGCAGATTGCGTATCATTCAGCGACAATCGAGCAAGATTGGCGATTTGCGATACAGTTTGTGCATTTAATTCTGCAGAATGCTGAACATCTGAACTTGACATGATGTCTCACCTAATCAGTTTTAAAAAAATTCAAAATATCGTGCGTTATAATAAGCGATTGACTTGTTCAAATCATCACATTTAGTTAAAGTTGCCATCTTGCGTCCATATAAAGTTTAAACTGAGAACGACCCGTGATTCTAAAACGACTAATTGGCTTGTTTTCGCCAGATCTAGCCATTGATTTAGGTACTGCAAATACACTTATTTATGCACCAGGAAGGGGCATTATATTAAACGAACCGACAGTTGTGGCAATTCGTCACAGTGGTTCGCAGAAAATTGTTGCAGCTGTAGGTTTAGATGCTAAGCAAATGCTTGGTCGTACCCCAGCCAATATTTCTGCAATCCGTCCGATGAAAGATGGTGTTATTGCAGATTTCGAAGTTACTGAAACCATGTTAAATCAATTTATTGGTAAAGTGCATGAAAAACGTTTATTTCCACCTGCACCTCGTGTAGTGGTATGTGTACCATGTAAATCAACATTGGTAGAACGCCGTGCGATTCGTGAAGCTGTGTTTAACGCAGGTGCACGTGATGTACGTTTGATTGAAGAGCCTATGGCTGCTGCGATTGGGGCGGGTATGCCTGTTGAGCAAGCGTGTGGTTCTATGGTCGTAGATGTGGGTGGTGGTACAACTGAAATTGCCATCATTTCCTTACAAGGTTGTGTGTACGCAGATTCTTTACGTATTGGTGGTGATGTTTTTGATGAACAAATTATTAACTATGTACGTAAAGCACATGGTTGTGTAATTGGTGAAACAACGGCTGAAACTATCAAAAAAGAAGTGGGTATGGCTGTTGCTGACGGCACAACTTTAGAAATTGAAGTTCGTGGTCGTAACCTTGCTGAAGGTGTACCGCGTGCGATTACGGTTACCTCAGATGAGATTACCCAAGCGATTTCTGATCCATTACAAAGTATTGTTTCTGCTGTGAAATCGGCACTTGAGCAAACTCCACCTGAGTTATCTTCAGATATCGCTGAGCGTGGTATTGTGCTGACAGGTGGTGGTGCATTACTGCGTAACCTAGATAAGTTGCTTGCTCAAGAAACAGGTCTACCTGTTGTTGTAGCAGAAGATCCTTTAACTTGTGTAACACGTGGTGGCGGTAAAGTCTTAGAATTCTTTGACAATCCAAACCATGATATGCTTTTTGTAGGCTAAACTATACTCGATTAAGTTTAAGGATGAGGCGGTGCAACCGAATCTCTTTTCAAGACAACCGCCATCTTTTCGCTCGTTCATCATTGCGGTCATCACTTGTTTGGTAGTGCTGTTTTTTAACTGGCGCATGCCACAAGTGATTCAACCGGCAAGAGATGTCTTGTATGCGGCATATAATCCAATTTATGCCTTAGCAAGTTATCCTGTATTGTCGAAAGAATGGCTAAATCAACAAACTAAATCTGAGGCTCAGTTACGTCGTGAAAATACTGCGATGCAAGCTGAATTGCTTCAGGCTCAAGTACGTCTGCAAAAACTCTCTGAACTTTCTGCTGAAAATACCCGTTTACGTGGTTTGCTTGATACGCCATTGATTATCGATGGGCGTATGGAAATTGCAGAAGTGATTGGAACCGATGCTGACCCATTGCGCCATATCATTATCATCAACCGCGGTGAAGCTAATCATTTAAAAGTCGGGCAAACAGTTTTAGATGATAAAGGAATCATGGGGCAAATCATCAACGTCTATCCCCATAGTAGTCGCGTTATGTTACTTTCCGATAAAGAACATTCTTTATCTGTACGTTTAGAAAGCTCAGGTATGCGCGCCATCGTGACGGGTACTGGTGATTTAGGACATTTGAAAATGGAATATGTTCCAACAAGTGCCAATATCAAAGTGGGTGATAAGGTCTATAGTTCAGGCTTAGGTCAACATTTTCCAGCCGGTTATTTGGTCGGTTCAGTATCTAAAGTTATGCGTCACAACACGGGTGAGTTTGCGCAAATTGATGTGGTTCCAGCTGCACAATTAGCAGGCGGTCATCATGTTGTGGTACTTTTCTCAGATTCTTTAGCGATGGAGCAGCCAAATGTTGATCGCTAAAAGATTACCTTCTGAAAAGCAACGTAAAGATCCATTATGGATCATTGTTGTATCCATTATTATTGGTTCAATTTTAGTGGTGTATCCGATGTCCTATGCGATAGCAGGATGGCGACCACTATATATGTTTTTGATCATGCTGTTTTGGGTGTTGTGTCAACCTACATGGTGTGGAATTTGGTTTGCATTTACCATGGGTCTATTTACCGATCTATTATTAGATGCACCTTTGGGGATGAATGCGTTGAGCTATGTGCTGATTGCATTTTTAACTCGTTATTTTATTCGAGAAAGACGTGTGCTGACATTTAGTAATCTTTGGATTATTAGTATGTTTGCAATCCTAGCACATTTGGTATTTACCTTTATGGCACAAGTGATGGCAGGTACGCATTTTTCGATTACCCGTCATTGGCAGACATTGGTTTCGAGTATTTTTTGCTGGCCAGTTCTTTATTATTTATTAAGAAGATGGCGCATTTAATTCTGGCCTCAGGCTCGCCAAGGCGTAAAGAGCTGCTTTTACAAGTGGGCTTGGATTTTAGCATCCACAGCCCAGATATTGATGAATCTGTCTTAGAGCATGAACAGATTGAGCAGTATGTACAACGTTTGGCTGAAAGCAAAGCCAAAGTGGTATTGAAATTGTACCCGCAAAGCACTGTCATTGCAGCAGATACAAGCTTGGTTTTTGCCAATCAAATTATTGGTAAGCCAACATCTAAGCAGCATGCTTTTGAAATATGGACATTATTGTCAGGTCAAAAACATGAAGTATTGACAGGTGTTTGCGTTGCAAATGCACATCAATTATTGAGTGTCGTGGTTCGCACGCAAGTTGAGTTCCAACAATTCAGTCTGAATGATATGGAAGAATATTGGGCTACAGGTGAACCTTTGGGGAAAGCTGGCGCATATGCAATTCAAGGCATTGCGGCAAAGTATGTGATAGGTATAAATGGTAGTTATAGCAATGTGGTTGGGCTACCGTTACATGAAACGATACAGTTACTTGATCGTATAGATCAGCGCAGTTGAGGCACTAAATTAACTGCTGAAAAGAATTTTTATAATGTTTTGAGTTTAGTTATGTCTGACGAGTTATTGATTAACGTCACACCTATGGAATGTCGTGTGGCGCTAATTCAAAATGGTACGGTTAACGAACTGTTTGTTGAGCGGACTGTTAAACGCGGGTTAGTCGGGAATATTTATAAAGGAAAAGTTGTCCGTGTACTTCCAGGGATGCAAGCAGCCTTTGTGGATATTGGCTTATCACGTACTGCATTCTTACATATCAATGATATGATTTGGTCGCGTAATCAACCTACGCCGAATGTCTTTGAGTTATTACAACCCGGTCAAATTCTGACAGTTCAAGTGATGAAAGATATGTTGGGTACTAAAGGTGCACGACTGAGTACAGATCTTTCTATCCCATCTCGTTATCTTGTTTTGATGCCATATGGCAGCCATATTGGGGTATCACAGCGGATTGAGTCTGAAGAAGAGCGTGACCGTTTACGTTCAATGATTGAAAGGATTCAAAGTGAGCATAAGTTGCCTGGTTCGGTCATTGTACGTACAGCTGCTGAAGGCATTGAAGAGGCTTCAATTGCTCAAGATATGGCGTATTTAGCCAAGCTTTGGGAATTTATTCAGAAAAAACAAAAAATTATTGCAGTTCCTTCGTTGATTTTTGAAGAGCTTCCTTTACCACAACGTGTTATTCGCGACTTAGCCAATGATGATACGGCAACGATTTATGTCGATTCAAGAGAAATACATGCCAAGTTGCAAGAGTTCGTTTGTGAATTTGTACCGAGTATGGAAAGCCGTTTGCAGCATTATCCTGGTGAACGTCCACTTTTTGATTTGTACAATGTCGAAGAAGATATTCAAAAAGCATTACAAACCCGAGTTGCATTGAAGTCGGGTGGTTATCTGATGATTGATCAGACTGAGGCGATGACTACAATTGATGTCAATACAGGTTCCTATGTCGGTGGTCGTACACTAGAAGACACTGTGTTTAAAACCAATATGGAAGCAACTCAAGTGATTGCACGCCAATTACGTTTACGTAATTTGGGTGGCATTATTATTATCGACTTCATTGATATGCAGGAAGCTGTACATCGTGAAGAGGTCATGAATCAATTTGATAAAATGCTTGAACGTGACCATGCAAAAACTAAAATTACTCAAGTTTCCGAACTTGGCTTAGTTGAAATGACACGTAAACGTACACGTGAATCTTTGGAGCATTTGTTGTGTGAATCATGCCCAACATGTCAAGGGCGCGGATTTGTGAAAACAGCTGAGACAGTATGTTACGAAATTTTTCGAGAAATCTTAAGATATACCCGTGCTTATGAGTCTAAGAGTGGCTTTACTGTTATAGGTCATCCATCTGTAATTGATCGCCTGCTCACTGCGGAAGCCCCAGCAGTCGCGGATTTAGAGCATTTTATTAATCGTGTGATTAAATTCCAAGTAGAAAATTTATACACGCAAGAGCAATACGATATCATTTTAAGTTGAAATTGTAACAGGATATCGTTAAACAGTTGTTACATCTGAAATTTTACTTTTAGGACTGATTTCACAATACTAGATTACAAAGGTAGCCAAAGACTTTCTCCCTTCCACAGTCTTAGCAAGTGAGGTCAAAAAATGAGTGTAAGTGAACAATTAATCAGTCGTAGTATAAAACATGTATTGGAAAGCCAACCTAAAAATACATGTGTCATGTTAGATGACAATGGTCAAGAAGTGAAAATTACCAAAGACATGGTTGTAAATGTCTGTCATCAACTGTTAAACAAGTGTCGTAATGTTAAAGATTAAGGGGCATTAATTAGCCCCTTAATTTTGAATCAATTTATGTTTTATATTTAAATTAACCCTAAAATAAAATCAATTATAAAATCTTATACTGACTTTCGTTCGGCAATAGATTCTTTCAGTTTGGCTTGAGTATCTGCTTTTGTTTGAGCATTTGGCTTTTTATCGGCAAGTTCAACTGCATTTTTCTCAGCAATAATGTGCTCAAATTTTTGGATTTCATTTTCTAAATGAGTCAGAAGATTTTGCAATTTAGGCAGAGATTTACGGCAACCGGTTAAACCCACTTCTAATTTGTCTAAATAACTAGTCATGGTGATATTCAGTGCTTGACCATCCAAAACAATTGAAACAGGGTATAGGGCATCTAATTTAGCGCCATTCCAATACAAAGGTTCACGTGGTCCAGGTACATTGGAAATAATCACATTAAATGCCTGACGCTTTGGCATAAGTCCTGATGCAATATTGATGCCTGCTGCACCAAAAACGAAAGCACTATAGTTTAAGATTTGATCGGAACTCATACGTTTAAAACGATTTTTTGCATTTTGTACACTGCGCTTAATGATGTCTAAACGTTCTAACGGACTCTCTTTATGGGTTCCTAAATTTGCCAAAATCATGGTGATACGATTACTCATATCTGAGTCATCATCACGTAATGAGGCAGGAACCATTGCAATCAGTGGCTTTTTCGGTAAAGCCTCTTGTGTGATTAAATAATCACGTAACGCGCCCGCACAGACAGCCAGTACTACATCATTAATCGTGACGCCAAGAGCTTTGGAAATATCTCTGAAACGGTCAAGTTCAAAGGACTGGGCAGCGAAACGACGTGATGAACTTACGCGTTGGTTAAATAAACTACTGGGTGCTTGAAAGCTTGAAACATAATCGGGGTTTTTCCCCATTTCTTTAAATACAGTTTGGAATAGCTCTTGGGTGACCTTGGGGGCTGCTTCAACTTGTCCTTTTAGTGCAGAGAATATTTTTTTAGCTTTATCCAGTTTGGTTTCCTTTAAACGTTTTGCACGTTTACCTTCGACACACCAAGGAGGAATAATGGTTTTGGAATCAGCATCTTTTGAAAATGATTTTTCTAAAAGACGCATACCTGCTACACCATCAATCATGGCATGGTGGATTTTAAAGTACATGGCAAAACGATTGCCTTCAATGCCTTCAATAATATGACAAGTCCAAAGTGGCTTTGCTCGGTCAATCAGTGAACTGTGTTCTTGTGAAATATAAATCAATAATTCACGGATACGTCCTGGATGAGGTAATGCGATATGACGGAAATGATGATCAATATCAAATTCTTCATCTTCATCCCAAAACATACCACTTAAGCGATTGTTAAAAGGTGGGACCGGGATAGATTTTGAGTTACGAATATCCGCAACGAGATCTTGAATGAATGTAGAAGGCGCATGTTCGGGTATTTCAAATAAGAATAACCCACCAACATGCATGGGTTGTTGACGTTTTTCTAAATTTAAAAAAATAAAATCAATGGGGTGTAATGGGCGCATAGTCTTGGATTGCCTCACTGCAATTTCTACCACAACTCATTTATGAGTTGGTGAATTGTTAGAATTATAGAACCGTGTAACTTGGGTCTGTTGATCATTCATCCATGGTTACAACGATGACATGTTGGAAAACAATTTGTACATCGCTGCGTCTTGTGGTGCCGACAAAGCAGTGCTTTGTAGATACTCAGTGTATAGCTAAAATTATCTCAGTCTGTGTGATGAAACTTGAAAATAGTATTGCTATTTTTACATGTCGTTACCTACTCAACTCTAGCCCACAACGCAAGCTATAGGGGAAATATCAACAAATCTTAGTATAAAACTTTTCTAAGCGTAAAATCCAAGCATTTCGATGAACGATAAGTTAATAAGAAGCCATGAGTTTTCATGACTTTTTCTACTATTACTTTTTTAAGTTACCTGCATGTAAGCCACATTCTTTATGCGTTGCTTCTTCCCACCACCAACGGCCTTCGCGTTCATGTTGATTTGGCAATACTGGACGGGTACATGGTTCACAGCCAATTGAGATAAAACCCTTTTCATGTAATGGATTATAAGGAATCTCCATCATACGAATATAGTTCCATACATCCGCACTGGACCAATTTGCCAATGGATTATATTTAATTAGTTGTTTCCCTTCACCAGAAAAACCACTATCCACTTGAATAACTGGTATTTCTGTACGTGTGCCTGGACTTTGATCTTTGCGTTGTCCTGTGATCCAGCCATCTAAAGTGGCTAATTTTTTACGTAAGGGCTGAACTTTACGAATACCACAGCATTCTTTATGATCATCTTGATAGAAACTAAATAAGCCTTTTTCATTAACCAATTGTTGAACGGCATCAGCTTCAGGAAAGCAAATTTCAATTTTAATCCCATAGTGCTTACGAACTGTTTCAAGAAATTGATAGGTTTCAGGATGTAAACGGCCTGTATCTAAACTAAAAACACGAAATGGTTTGCCTAAATTATGTGCCATATCGATAAGAACAACGTCTTCTGCGCCAGAAAATGAAATTGCAATTTCACCTTCCTGAGAAAGCGCAAGTTCTAAAATTTCAGAAGGTGATTTGTCGGCATACTCAGTCGCAAGTGCGTCCACAAGATCTATGGTTGGAATGGCGGTCATATCTGCTCCTGGCAGTTAGCTTGAAGCTACATTTTTCGTAAACATATTCAAAAGATATTTGAATTTAAGCATTTTGGCAAAAATTAGCTCAATTCAACTTCTGTGAATTGCTGCTTTTGACAATCAAGATATTTTAAAGTAAATGAAATATGCCACTTAGCAGATTAATTAAAATGCTTATGAATAAAACAGATTTGTAAACATTTACAAGCCTTATGCATAACCAAATGAAATAGATTTGCTGTAAAAACTTTCAGCATTCTTTTTAAACTTTAGTGCTATGATAAGCCCAAAATTTTTAACTGACATTTGGGAGAACCCATGGAAATCGTATGTCTTGATCTTGAGGGTGTATTGGTACCAGAAATCTGGATCAATTTTGCTAAAAAAACAGGAATCAAAGAATTAGAAGCAACAACTCGTGATATCCCTGACTACGATGTGTTGATGACTCAACGCTTAAATATTCTTAAACAGCATGGTCTAGGCTTAAATGACATTCAAGCTGTGATTGCAGACATGGGGCCATTTCCGGGTGCAAAAGAGTTTGTAGAATGGTTACGTACCCATTTTCAGTTGATTATTCTTTCAGATACATTTTATGAGTTTGCACATCCGTTGATGCAACAGTTAGGTTGGCCAACAATTTTCTGTCATAAATTAGAAACTGATGAAAATGGTATGATCACTGCGTATAAATTGCGTCAACCTGATCAAAAGCGTGAAGCTGTAAAAGCATTACATGGTCTAAATTACCGTGTCATCGCAGCAGGCGATTCGTATAACGATACAACAATGTTGGGTGAAGCTGATCATGGTTTCTTATTTGATGCGCCTGAAAATGTGATTCGTGAATTTCCACAGTTCCCACCAATTCATGGCTATGACGCCCTTAAAGAAGCAATTCGCAAAGCATCTATCCGTGATATTCCTGCTTAATCTAAGATTTAAATCCAAAGGCGCTCAATGCGCCTTTTGTTTTTAATGGTATTTAATTTAAAATTATAAAATAAATAAAAATCATATCTTTACTGAATTGATTTAAATTTCATTGTACTAATTATTCGATATTATTTAAAATCAAATGCAACAAACGTGCAACATTGCAACTGGATTGAATTTAAAATGGCAACATATCAAAAAAGGAAGAAAGGGGTTACGGCTACCGTAAGAATCAAACCTCATCCGTCACAATCCCAAACGTTTACCACTATGCGTGATGCTAAAGCATGGGCCCAAGCATTAGAGATCCAGTTACGCAATGAAAGAAAAAATGATTACTGCCACATAACCTTAAGAGATGCGCTTGAGCAATATAGAGATAATGTTTCTATTAATAAAAAAGGTGCTGATCGAGAGCGAAACCGAATAAATCAATTTCTTAGAATCATGAAGGTAGATATCCCTATTGATAGTGTGGATAAGGAGTATTTAGTTTTATATCGGGAATCCAGACTTGAAGAGGTTGCTTCTGCAACAGTACGCCGCGAAATGCAGATATTATCAGCAATGTTTACGTGGTGTATCGATACAAAATTGTGGCTAAAAAAATCCCCTATGTTTGAGGTTAAATTACCTGCAGCTTCAGCACATCGTGAAAAAGTAATCTCAGAATATGAAGTAGAAACATTACTCCCATACCTAGATGACGAGTTACGAACAATCTTTCTGATTGCACTTGAAACAGGCATGCGACAAGCGGAGATATGTGGGCTTGAATGGGAACGCATATTTATTGATAAACAATACTTGTATTTAAAAACCACTAAGAACGGGCGCCCACGAGAGGTCCCATTAAGCAATACTGCGATTGAGTTGATTACTGGTATTGGCGTAAAGAAGTCCGGGAAGGTGTTTAATTATTCCCCTGGGATGGCGAGCTACAATTTTATGTGTGCAAGGATTAAAGCAAACTTGCTTGATATCGTTTTTCATGACACCAGACATACAGCAGCAACCCGAATTGCTCTAAAGTTGCCACTGCTTGATTTATGTAAGATGTTTGGATGGGTAGACCCTAAAAGGGCAATGATCTATTACAACCCAACAGCTACTCAGATCGCATCGCGTCTTTAACTGCTTTTAGTGAGTATTTACCATTAATACTCACTAGATTTTTTTCTTTGGCCAAGTTCTTAAACGTGTACCAAGACAAACCAGAAATACGATCGCAAATTTGTTTAATATTTAAAAACTCATCTTCCTGTTCTGCAAATGCCTCTCGGATTGCTTTTCGACAAACACGATCAAGTAATGATTCAAGTTCGTTTTCAGGGATACTGATCATTTTAGTTTCACTCATTCCACACCTTCCAACACTTTAACCGTATTCAGTTCATCCAGCACTACATTTGTTAATTGCCGCAATGTAATTTTGTTGCCTATCTGCTGATCACCCTCAGTGCAGACAGAGCATTCAACATCTGAAATATCTATGTCTTGAGACTCAATTAATGCAATAAGGCTACAAATTACACTAGTCGCCAATTCAGCTACGCCTTGAGCATGGTCCAATTGTTCCTTTAATGTATTCATTCCACACCATCCTCACTAAAAAAATTATTTACCAATTCAGCGATTTTTGTTAATCCATAAGCAGTTATGCGCATATGTAAATGAACTTGTTCTTCACCTGTATACTTGTTAGTAACAACGGGTGAAGGTCGATTTATAAAAATACCTTCAGCACGTTTGGTGGCATATGGCTGTAAACGACCACTTTCCTCGCGATAGATCCATTTCTTTTTAAGTAGTAAATCGACTAACTTGCGTTCACCTATACCAATTGTTTTGGCACATTCACGAATGTTGTATGTACCCTCGGTATTAGCGATGGTATCGAGCGCTTTTGCCTTAGGTTCAAGAATTTCAACTTTTTCGTGTAGAACTTGGTTCTCTTGCTCGGCATGCAAAGCAATCTGCAATATTTCTAATCGAGTTAATTCTCTTGGTTTTTGGTTTTCCAATTCATACCAGCGTTTGACTAAAGCTGCAGTAAACTCAGGACAGAGTTGAGCGACTACAGTGATTGAGTCTAGCTTGCCTTGTTCTCCCTCAAAAATATAAACACCGACTTGAATTGAAAATCCTAAGTTATTGATTTTTTCGACATTCGTCATTGGCGTATGTCGGATTACGCCTTTTTCCATCAATCTTTCAATTGATATTTTTACATTGCGGTGCTCAGTTTTAACCAATTCTGCAATATCTAAACTTGAGACTGAAACAGTATTTAAATTCACTAATGCGTTCATGCTTTGATCTCCTTGTTACTTCCAAGGTTGCTTTGCTTTGTGGTGTCTAAATAGATGTGCTCAAAACTGAGCGCATCTATTTCAAACTCGGCAAATACAATTTCATTTGCCGATTTAATCCCATCCTCAATTTGAGGTTGGATACTTACACCTTTTTCAGTCCAGAAAATTAATGATAGAGTATTTTTACCAATTTGAACTGAACCGATATTATCGGTGTAGATATGAGCAAATTTGCTCATATCTAAATTCAGCTCAGCAAACATCACTTCGCAATCACGTTTACCTTGCTCACCTGTGAACTCAAATACATTTGTAAGTTTATTTGAGCTAAGTGATTGTTTATTTTTAACTTTCACCATTGGGGGGAGTTGAATAACTCCTTTCTTAGCTCGGATAATGTCACCGATTTTGAATTTAGACATAGATTCACCCTTAAACCCTGAGAGGTATTAAAATGCCGTGCACATCATTTGTGATTTCTACATATGCGCTATGGTTTTCAGTTGTTGGGTAGAAAGATGGGAAAGCCTGTTTATAAACTTTCGCTACTTTCTGAAAAATACTCAAATATTCAAGATTGAACTTAGGGTAAAACTTAAATTGGATCTCTGTAGGTTTAGGAATATCAACACGCTTAATATCTGGATATTTACCCTCAATAAGCCTAAACATTTCAAAATTTCCGCCGTGGTTTAAGCACCAAAATTCATCATCAATCTGATGCAAAAGAGTGGTTTTGATTTTGCTTTTATTGCCAACTTTACGAATTAACGAATCAATTGCATCACCTGGTATGATTACGTCCATACCAACTGTATCGGGTTCAATACAGATCAAAGCCATGTGCCCATTAGTAGCAGCCACAAAACCATCACCCACATAAACACCAGTAAGATAAAAACGCACATCATGTTTAGACTTGCACAGTACAGTAGCTTTAAGATTGTCGTACTGAAGCTCAATTGTTTTCTTAAATTTCATTACGCTTCACCCCGTCCATTAATCGGCATGATCAAACCCTTGGCACCTGAATAATCATTGCCATAAAAATAAACATGGGCAGGGGTGTCTATACCTGTTGGTTTTAGATATGTGTCATCTGGATTGGTTGCACCCAATAGCTTGTTGATCTTCTGAAAATCAACCATATGGCGCCATTGAAAATGAGGTGATGCGCCCTTGTATTGCATTCCATCATCTTGAGGAATCATTGCTTGCCATTCAGCAGGGAATATCGATTCAACAGGGGTAAATATCTCTGGATCAATATCATTTACATTCAAAGCCAAACCATCGGTATGATGCACAACTTCAACAAAACAATTTGAGTGTGTTTTATCTAGTTTTTTCTCAAGGTTTTTAATTGCCTTGAGTGGAATAGTTAAAGGCTTTTTAAGTTTTGGTAATTCATCATATTTGCAGTAAAAAACACGTTCTGCATCTGTAGCCACAACATGGCCATCAATTAAAGTGACACCATTTAAGTATTTACGATGATCATTTTTAGCTGAACAAATTGAAGCTGATTGCAATAAGATCCATGGCAAAATTAATCTTTTCATTCTGGTGCTCCTAGATGTTCTAAAAATTCTGCGTAAAGTTGTTGTGCTGGTTTATTGAATTTCCAGTTAGGAGCGATTTTCACGTTCCTAGGGAATCTTTTATTTATAACGTGGCATTGAAACTCGAAAGTTCCACATGGGCGAATAACGCCTTTATAGCCAATCTTGTGTAGCCACAAAACAAAAGCCAGTTGTTTAGTTTTGATTGGTAGGTTAGAAAGGTCAGTCATTGGAATCACCATTCTTTTCAAGTGTAGCAACACGCTCTAAATGCTTTTTAATCCAAGCATTCCAGTATTTATTTTCATTTTTTGCTTCTACTGCTATGCTTGCATATATTCCACCTTCAACTCGCATAAAAGTTTTATCTGGAAATTGTTTTTGCAATTCCTCTTTGAATAGAAATGCTTCTTCTGCGGTGTAAAAAGGAGCATTCCATTTACCCATTGGATACAAGTCACCCTCAAAGGCAACAGCAAAATAATGAAAGTACTGCTTACTTTTTAGAACACTTGCAAGCCAATCTTGTGAGTGTTTAGGCAGGTTGTAGGTTGTCTTACTCATTCCGATGCTCCTTTGTTCAAAGCATCAATCTCTATTCCAATTTCTTCCACTTCCTGATCGTAGTAATCACAACGGTTTTTCATTGTGAATTCATTAATATCAAGGAAAGTTTCAAGGTTATTGAACGTGTAAGGATGTACACCTTTTTCCACACAATCAGCTTTAATTACTTTGATTTTGTGCTTAATATCCTCAAGGATATTAACAACCCACTGTAAGTCTTTATGAGCAACAACATTTGCAAATTGCAAATCGTCAATTGTGACGGTTTTTAAAGGAGACTTAGACATTTGCATTCCCCTCTACATTTGCTTTAAGGAGGTCTGGAATACTTTCTACAAGCTTAATAAGATCTTCACTAATAAGATAAATTCCACGTGCGAAAGCAGCTGCAAATCTGTCCACCATTGTTGTTGCTTCCAGAGCATTCAAAGCAAAAGATAGATCATGGACAATGGTCATTATCGACTCAATATCTTCATTATTAAGCTCAGATTCACTCAACTCAGCAACAAACAGATCAACTTTGAAAAGTAGCAAGGACGCAATATTAATAAGGCTTAATCGGGTTGGTTTGCGTACACCATCAGGAAGATGAGTGCAATCAGGATCAAATAGGCTTTCAATTTCTTTAAGTGTTGCTGAAAACGAAAGAGCTTTTAAAGGAATCTCTTGCTCATCGTAAGTTTCATCAAATTTCTTTGCGAGTAAAGCAAGTGAGTTTGAATCACGAACTTGACTAATATTGGTTTTTTGGTTCATAATAAATCACCAGTTATAACAATGCATCTCTGGAATTTTGGTAGGTAACAGAGAAAAGCATTAAGTTTTAAAATTAGCTCCACAGTGTGGGGCTTTTTGTGTTTCTGTGAAATAAAGGTAATCTAACTTACTTTTCTTGTCAATAATAAAAGTAATTAAAATTACTTTTTTAGTTTAAAGCTTACTTGATGTGATTAAACAAACAAAAGAAAACCCTGCATATAGCAGGGTTAAATAGATTCAACTTAGTTAAAAGGTTTTCATTATATTATCGTCTAATTTTTCGAACTTCTTGCTTCCACCATAATTGACCCACAATACGAACATTCTCTGATTCTATTAGGGCAGGTGAGTAATACTCATCAGGAAAGCGAACTTTGTCAAAGTTTCTAGAAACAGCCCTAAAACCACCTTGACCCTCTTCACCCCAATTAAAAAGAATCTTAATTTTGAGTTCGCTTCCTCTAGTAAAAGCGTAAATTTCACCGTCATAAATTTTTGTAGCTGACATATCAATTGATACTTTTTGATCTGGATAGAGATCAGGCATCATGCTTTCACCGTCTACGTTGATGATCTTGCAGTGTGGTGCATTAGCGCCAGCATGTAAGAGTTCAGCATCACCAATGAATAGTTTATATGGGCTGCTTTCTTCAAGGTTTATGTAGCCATTCCCGGCACTAGCTTTGACCTCAGGAAAGTAGTCTATTGCAGTGTACCCTTCAGGAACTGGATCTCCATAGTTGTAAAACCTAATACCATTGTCATTTTCAATATCTTCAACTACAGCTTTAGGCTCACCAAATTTCTTTTTAATTTCATCAAAGCTTAATGGCTTGAAAGAATTCGATTCTTTACCTGTTAGTAACCAGTCAGTACTAGTATCTAAAAGTTTTGCTAAAGCAGTCAAACTCTCATGTTTAGGTATGTTTTCGTCCTTTTCCCAGTAAATCACAGATGTCTTAGATACACCTAATGCATCAGCGATATTCAGTTGAGTAAGTTTTTTATTCTTTCTTAGTTCTTTGAGACGAGTTCCAAGCGTTTCCATATCGATTCAACCATTAGTTTGTAAGTTATCTTACCAATTGACGAGGTAAGTTTTATGTAGTTTAATATGGTAAGTAAAGTTACTCAAGGGTAATATAAGTGACCAAAACAGAAGCGCTGTCTCTTGTGAAAATGTCTGTGACTGAATTAGCAGATAAATTAGGGATTACACACAATGCTATTAGCGGATGGGATGAAGAAAGAATTCCTTTGGCTCGAGAATATCAAATTCTTGATTTAGCAAAGGGAAACGAACCAATTAAGAGAAAATCCAAAAATTAAAAACCTCCTTCGGCTCGAAAAGAAGGAGGTTGTTTGTATCACAGGAACGACTCTATGAATAGATCGATATTAGCACAAGATTTAGAAAGTTCAAATGATGACCAATGGTGGATTGATCATGAGGCTTATTCAGATGCACTTGAGGAATACAAAAAGGTTGAGACTGAATTAGAGGATGCATTAGGCGTTATTCGAATCTGTAAGCCTGAAGAATCAAAATCAATTGCAGATACTTGCGAAGAGTTGCGTATCAACATGTACAAATTTGGATTAATCCATCGCTTTGAGTCGGCTTATAGAAAAATGTTCGAGGCTAAAGGTAAATTATGATGAGTGAAACTGAAAATAACTCACAACTTCCAAAACCTCTAGTTCTTGAAAATGTAGACCTTAGAGATTTTGAGTATATGCCATTAGATGTGGTTCGCTTTCGAGATAGTGATTTTACAGCACTCGTTGAAGCTGAAGCATTTCGCGCAGGATTTTTGTTGATGTGTGCTTCATGGCATCAATTGCCAGCTGGAAGTATCCCTAACGATGATCGAGTGTTATCTAACCTAGCTGGATTTGGCCGTGTAGTTAAGGAATGGGAAAAATTCAAGGAAGAGGCTTTGCATGGCTGGATACTGTGTGACGATAATCGCTATTACCATCCTGTGGTTTCTGAAAAGGCTTTAGAGAGCTGGAAATCAAAACGAGAGTACAGTTATAAAAAGTTTGCTGATCGTATTCGCAAGGCAAATAAACAAATTCCTGAGCATGAACAAATCATCATTCCATCACTTGATGTTTGGATATTTGCTGGAATGCCTAGTGATTGGAGTAATGATTCCACACGAAAAATATCGGAAAACCAAGTTGCTTCCAATAACTTTCCAAAAGAACAGGTTAGCGATTCCGAAATCATTCCAAAAGAATCACAGAATGATTCCGCTGGAATTCCGTTGGAAAATGCTCTTAAGGGAACAGAACATAATATAAGGGAACATAATATAAATAATAAAAACATATGTCCACCTAGCGGTGAACCTGAGCCAGCCAAAAATCAAAACTTTAAAAACGAGATTCAAGAAATTTTTGAGTTTTGGAAAGCGACATTTGGTAAATCCAATCAAACCGTGTTGGATGACAAACGCAAAAGCAAGATTCTCTCAAGGCTGAAGCAGGGTTATTCAGTTGAGCAAATCAAGCAAGGGATTATTGGGTGTTCTAAATCCGATTATCACGTTGAACGTAAACACACAGATATTGAATTAATTTGCCGTGAAGCAAGTAAGTTAGATCGGTTCATTGAAATGGTACCCCCTGTGGAGCAGCAAACCCAACAGCCTCATTATGATGACCTCCAAAACAAACCACCTGAACAACAAGTTCAATTCACGATGGTTGAGACAGATTACTTAGCGATGGGAATGGAGATGCTTAATGGAAAATAATCTTTACTCATTGCAAATCGAACAAGCCGTTTTGTCGTCTCTCATGGGTTCACATGGGAATGTTGACGAGTTTGTTGATGATCTCTCTGAAAACAATTTTTATGCGCCAAAACATAAAATCATATTTTCTGAAATCAAAGCATTACACGCTCAAGGGAAACAGTTTGATGTGATTATGGTGTGGGACCAAATTAGGTTAGACCTTCAAAAATCAAAGATGGTCACTGAGCAATATATTCAAGAAGTTATAGCAATTGTTTGCTTACCATCACAACTTGAAGGGCACATTGTTAGGTTAAGAGAATTAACTGTATGGCGTAAAATTCATGAAGCTGGTGAAAGAATTCAGCTAGTAACTCGCAATATTGAGCAAAGTCCAGATCAAGCGCTTTCATTAGCTCAAAATATCCTCAATGAGATTGATTCGGATGATGAGGGTGATACCTTGCAGGATGCTTCATACTTTTCAAAAATTGCATTGCAAGAGTGTGTAGCTCGCCATGAAGCTTGGCATAACAATAAGCCGATTGTTAAGGGTGTCACTACAGGTTTTCGTGATTTGGATGACATGTTGGGGGAGCTTGAAAACGGTGATCTGATTTGTATTGGTGCTCGTGCATCAATGGGTAAAACAACACTTCTTCAAAACATTGCCCAAGACATTGCATTACGTCAGAAGAAGCCTGCTTTGTTTATTTCAGCGGAAATGAAAGGCGCACCAATTTCTCAACGGTTGATTAGTTCAATTGCAAAAGTAAATTTCAAGGTAGTTAAAACTGGTGTTACGACCGATGGTGAAGTTTTTAGTCGAATGGCTAATGCTCAAGTAATTATTGATAGCATTTCACTTAAAATCGATGAGAAACCAGGTGCATCACTTTCTGATATTCGAAGATCTGCAAGACGTGTAAAAGCGCAATATGGTGAAGTTGGAGCTATCTTGGTTGATTACCTTCAAAAACTCGAGTCACCGATTAAAGCGCCCAACCGTAAAGATTTAGAAATAGCTGCAATTTCTGATGGATTAAAAAAAATCGCCATTGAGTTTAATTGCCCTGTGATTTCACTCGTGCAGATCGGCCGTGGTGTCGAAAAGAATGGAGATAAACGCCCTAAAAACTCTGATATACGTGATTCAGGTGCAATCGAGCAAGATGCGGATGTAATCATGATGATTTATCGAGATGATTACTACAACAAGGATAGTAAAGAGAAAGGGATTGCAGAAATCATTATTACAAAATGTCGTAATGGTGAAGTTGGAACAGTCAGGTTGGCAACGGATTTAGCTCATTGTCGATTTGTCACACTCGATATAAATCACCACTTATTGAAAGCTGAAGATGAGGAAAGGTTGCCGTTTTGAAAATTAACATGACAAATAATGACCAAAATTTAAATGCTGAAGCTGAACATTTAAAACGTGGTGTAAGTACAGCTCGTTGCGATTTCCAACAAATTCCAGTGGTGAGTAAATGAATTCTAAGATTGAAATTATGGACTGGCCTAAGCTTACCCTTGAAGATTGGTTTAAGCAGTATGGCGCATGGATCTCGATTAACCGTATGCGTGGAGGGCATGAACCTGATCAATTAGAAATCAATCAAATATACTGGTTAGCACGTGAAAAAGAAGCAAAAATAAGACCTAACTCAAAACAGGTAATTATTGAGATCAGTGATTTTGAAGCGCTGCAGGTTGAGAAAATGATCTATGAGTTAAAGCACTCAAAGACAATATGCAAGTTTGCAAGGCCAGCAATTAACTTGTTCATTGAAAAATGGGTATGTGGTTTAAGCCTTGATCAGATGGCAGAAAGATTTAAATTGAGTCGCAGTTCAATCAACAGCATGCTTTATGCAGGTGAATTTTATTTGGCAGGGCATGACAAGAGACTTAAATTAAATAAAAAGTTTGCGTTTAAATGAAAAGTATGAAATATTGGTTATAGTTGAAAACTATGCGTAAATAGCTAGTTGGATTCTAAACCCACTTAGACCACCTCTTAAGTGGGTATTTTTTTACTAAGCTTATTTTCTAGTAACTCATAGTACTAATAACTTATTCTTGGAGGGATTTGAATGAGCATCAATTGGTTTTTCATGATTGCTTTTGTCCTTCTGTTGATCATTATTGTATTATTTTTTACGCGTAATAATTGATTTCCATACCCATCTATTCCAATACGTGGGTATTTTTTTGTCTGGACATTTTTAGAAACCGTTTAGTGCTACACTCCCACCGATAAATAGGAAAACACATGAATATTTGCATCGGTGGCGAACAGAACGGTCAGGTTGTAGAGAAAAGCCCGAATGATTACTTTCAGCAGTCAATCGTAATTGGTGAAAAGACATATAAGTTTTGGTTTTCAGATAAATTAAGTTTTCATGATGCGTTTGTCGAGGCTGAAAAGCTGGCAAGGCAGATCAAATAAGGGATTATCCCTTATTTGGAAAGATTGAATAGGCTCATCGAAAGGTGGGCTTTTTTGTCTCTATGTGATAAAAATCTCCAGATGAAAAAAATTGGAGAATAGCTTTGAAAAAAATATTGTGTGTTGGCGGTAGTGAGATGGGTAAGTGGGTTGAGAATATTGGAAAATTTGAAGTAGACCCACATGATAATCCATTAAGATCTGAAGTTTATGAATTGATGGAACTTATGAACCCTAAATCAAATAAGGTAGAAGTATTTTATGTATACAAAGGCTTATTTGAGCATAGACGTGAAGTAGCTTTGTTGCATGCTTTAAATAATCAACAAGAAATCTAATCTTAATATTTTTTATAAAGGCGCTTAGGCGTCTTTTTTTACGTCTAAATTTTATAAAGGTGCTTGTGACATGCACAAGTAATCTATTGAGGGTCTGCTCATGAAAGATCGTTAGCTTTAGAAGCAACTTGGATTTGTGACGCTGTACAATTTGTTCAGCTATAAGCGCAAACGGTGGGATGCAGAAACCAGCCGTATAAATCGGTTTGAATCCAATGTGATTTCGTCACACATTGAGTTAGCCTCAGAGCCTTAAAGCGTCGGTGACTCCCCGACCAATGGAATTGAAAGACACAGAGCGGATCAATAGCTAACTTTGAGATGTTTGTTGTGTTGAGTAGCGGTAGATCAGTTGCCGAGCTGATCAGTATCGTAAACTAAGGCAAGGATGTGGCAGATCACCACGTCCTTTTTAATTCCAAGGAGAACAACATGCTCCGAATCAAACAAATCTTCTGTCGTCACGTTTGGGAATATTCAGATTTCTTCACGGTGAGAGAATGTCGGAAGTGTGGGAAGGTGCGGTCAGTATAACAATAAATATAAATTAAACTAAAATTTGATTTAAAGTTATGAAATATATTGATTTAATTTAATT